>NZ_JBDGDM010000029.1:0-53843 GCF_040908885.1 Ruminococcus sp. RTP21358st1_G6_RTP21358_211008 | reverse complement strand
GGACGGCGGTTAGTCACCGCCTCCTACTCGATTACCTTTAGATATTTCACCTGTCTACTTGACAAGGGGCATATCAAAAATGTTTCTGTCGGCTGTTTGAACGGACCTTTGCAATAGGTTTCTGCATTGGTCAAGTTGAATGTGAGGGATGGATTACTCCTGTGTAATTCCGGTTACTTCATAGCCAGCGTCTTTGATTACCTGGCGGATTTTGTCCTCGTCCACTTTCTCTGGTGCTGAGAAAATAGTAGTTCCGGCATCATGGGAGGATACAACATCCTGTACCCCAAATGCTTCCTGGATTGCTTTGTTTACGTGTGCTTCGCAATGTCCGCACATCATTCCTGTTACATTAACTGTCACTTTTACCATGGTATTATTCTCCTTTTTGTTAGTATTGTTATTAATATCGCTGCATTCGTTCAAAAGCTTGCAGCTGTTATTAATCGTTTGTTCTGCATCTGAAGTTTTATCTGCATTGAATGATTTTGAGAAAACAGCAGATGATGCTTCAGAGAAATCAGCAATATTTCCAGAATTGGATTCTATGGAAACCGGATTCTTGACTTTTTTATCTTTAACTGCGTCATGAATTTTAAACAGGTTTAGCCTCAACGCGTTGGTAACTACACAGAAGCTGGAAAGGCTCATGGCAGCAGCGCCGAACATCGGGTTCAAGGTCCATCCGAAAATTGGAATCCATACGCCGGCAGCCAGCGGAATACCAATTACATTGTAGAAGAACGCCCAGAAGAGATTCTCGTGGATGTTGCGAAGAGTAGCGCGGCTCATACGGATAGCAGCTGGCACGTCGGAAAGCTGGCTTTTCATAAGGACAATATCTGCTGCGTCGATGGCTATATCCGTTCCGGCACCGATGGCAATACCAATATCTGCTCTGGTAAGGGCTGGTGCGTCGTTGATTCCGTCGCCAACCATGGCAACCTTGCCTTTTTCCTTCAGGGAGCGGATGACGCTCTCTTTTCCATCTGGAAGGACGCCTGCAATAACCTGGTCAACACCTGCCTGTGCGCCGATGGCTCTGGCCGTGCGCTTGTTGTCTCCGGTAAGCATAACTACGTGGATACCCATATTCTGAAGCTCTTTGACCGCCTGTGCACTGTCCGGTTTGATTACATCAGCAACTGCAATGATTCCAAGAAGTTTTCCATCTTTTGCGAAAAGAAGAGGAGTTTTTCCTGCTTCGGCAAGCTTCTCGGCCTGGTTCATAAGAGACGGAGAGACAGCTGCCAGAGTGTTGATGTATTTCATGCTTCCGCCGATAAGCGTGGAAGCGCCAAGCTTCGCAGAGAGTCCATTGCCGGGAAGAGCCTGGAATTCTGTGACTTCCTGGGCTGTAAGACCAAGGCTTGCAGATTTTTCCAGAATGGCTTTCGCAAGAGGGTGCTCGCTCTTTTTTTCAAGGGCGTAGGCAATGGTGAGAAGATCGTTCTCAGACACGCCGTCTGCAGGGAGAATGTCAGTAACCTCCGGCTGACCGTTTGTGATGGTTCCGGTTTTGTCAAGGGCTACGATCTGAACCTTTCCGGCTTCCTCAAGGGAGACGGCTGTTTTGAAAAGGATACCGTTTTTGGCACCCATTCCGTTTCCAACCATAATGGCAACCGGAGTGGCAAGACCAAGGGCGCATGGGCAGCTGATGACCAGAACGGAAATTCCTCTTGCCAGGGCGTAGCCAGCCTCATGACCGGTAAGCAGCCAGACAATAGTAGTTATAATTGCAATAGTGATAACAGCAGGTACGAAAACACCGGAAACACGGTCTGCGATTTTGGCAATAGGAGCTTTGGTGGCTGCAGCATCACTGACCATTTTGATGATCTGGGAGAGTGTGGTGTCTTCGCCAACGCGGGTAGCTTCACATTTGATAAAGCCAGACTGGTTGACTGTGGCTGCGGAGACAAGATCTCCGGCAGCTTTGTCGACAGGGATACTCTCACCTGTAAGGGCAGATTCGTTGACTGCACTGGAGCCTTCGATAATCACACCATCCACCGGGATGTTCTCACCAGGACGGACAACAAAGGTGTCACCTTTTACAACCTGGTCAATGGGAACGGTGGCTTCCTGGCCGTTTCGGATGACAACGGCAGTCTTGGGAGCAAGCTTCATAAGACCTTTTAAGGCATCCGTGGTCTTGCCCTTGGAACGGGCTTCCAGCATTTTTCCAACGGTGATCAGGGTCAGGATCATAGCGGCAGATTCGAAATAGAATTCCATCATGTAGTGCATGACAAGTTCGGAATTGCCGTCAACCTGGGCTCTGGTCATGGCGAACAGGGCGTAGACACTCCATACAAAGGAGGCCATGGAGCCGAGAGCTACCAGGGTATCCATGTTCGGAGAGCGGTGCCACAGACTCCTGAAGCCACTGATGAAAAATTTCTGATTGATGACCATGACGATTCCTGCAAGAAGCAGCTGTACAAGTCCCATGGCGATATGGTTGCCATCAAACCAGGCTGGCAGCGGCCATCCCCACATCATGTGTCCCATGGAAAAGTACATCAGCACCAGAAGAAAACCTACTGAGGCAATAAGCCGTTTCCTGAGGAGTGGCGTTTCGTGATCTTCCAAGGCTTTCTCAGCATCGGAAACGGATTCCGTCTGACCGGAAGCACCCTTCAGGCTGCAGCCGTATCCGGCTTCTTCTACAGCTGAGACAATGGCAGAGGCTGAGGCAGTTCCTTCCACTCCCATGGAATTGGTAAGCAGGCTTACGGAGCAGGAAGTAACTCCCGGAACCTTGTTTACCGCTTTTTCCACACGGGCGCTGCAGGCTGCACAGCTCATGCCGGTGACGTTGTATTGTTCCATAATAAATTCCTCCTTCGAATACAGTGTTTCGATACCAACGGACTGCTCTGCGCATTCGTACTTCCGCAGGCAGGTACACATTCGGAATACGCTGGTATCTCACTTCATTAGCTTCTGCAAAGTTGCAACCAGCTCATCAATGGTTTCGTCTTTACCATCACGGATATCTCTTGCCACACAGGTTCGGATATGATTGGCGAGAAGTTCCTTATTAAATGCATTCACAGCGGCATTTACAGCTGCTGACTGAATAAGAATATCGTTGCAGTAAGCGTCATTCTCCAGCATTCCTATAATACCCCTTATCTGGCCTTCAATACGTTTCAGACGGTTTACCAGCTTCCTGCGTTCTGCTTCGGAACGGTCGGTGTGCTTGGTACAACAGCAGGAACAGACCTTCTTGGTAGGTTCCTGGCTGGAAAGAGTTGCAGGATCGGCTGCGGTGTGGCTGCAGCAGGATTCGGATTTATAATCAGCTGTCATAGGCGGACTCCTTTCCTTATATACCCCTTAGGGGTATGTATTTGATGAAACCAATATATACCCTGGCGGGGTATTTGTCAATAAGTAATTCACAGAAAACCTGAGAATTGCGGCGCGAAACCATGCGAAAGCATGATTCCTGTGTATCGCGAAGCGTGTTGCTATGAACGGAGTGAATAGTAATCTGTTTGAAAAATTATTCCCGCAATCTGCACGCCCCACTTTGCGGTATATTTTGCCCGAATTCAGTTGCCGTAGCCCACTACGGCGCCCTCATCAGGACAAAATCTCCCACAAATTGTGACGCACATCTTGCAGAAAGCCTTTTTCAAACATACTCTAGTTCATAAAAAATACATAAAAAGTTCATAAAAAATATATAATAATATGGTACATATTAAATATCCGAGTCGAATATGTATAATGGTTATAGCGCGAAGGTTGCATCATGAACATGATGCGCAAAAGAGAATCCGGTGAGAGTCCGGAACGATGCCGTCACTGTGTAAGGGAACTGCTTCAGAGCCCACTGGGAAACCGGGAAGGGGGAGCAGTGTTGACCGAAGTCAGGAGAACTGCCTTGGCGTGGAATCTTAGGTCTGCGGTACACAGAACCTGTATTCTCATAACGATACATGAATATTTCCTGAATGTTTTTTGGAAGAAAAGTGTGTATATGAGAATGTGTGCAGTCGCAGAAAATGCGGCTGTTTTTATGCAATGGGAGATTGGTGATAGATTTCCCATGGGATTCTTTATACGTGATTCTATCCGGAAATACAAAAAAAAGAGGAAAAAGAAATGAAAAGAAAATCTTTATTAGCAATCCTTCTTGCAGCTTCTATGGCAGCAAGCATGACAGCAGCAACAGCAACTGTTGCATTTGCAGAGACAGAGGAAGCAGCAGAGGAGACAACAGACGATGCTGAGACAGCTGATGATGCTGAGGCAGCTGACGATGCTGAAGCAGCTGATGATGCTGAGACAACAGACGATGCAGAAGCAGCTGATGACACTGCAGATGCAGATAAGGAAGCGGCTGATAAAGTAGCAGCACTTATCGATGCTATTTATGTTCAGGAGAGAACAGATGATACAGATGAGCAGTGCAAGGAAGCTAAAGAAGCATGGGATGCCCTTACAGATGCTCAGAAAGAGCTTGTAGAGGGAGAAGAGGCAAGTCCAGAGTATTTCGGACGTGACACAGGTGATGCTTCCAAGGATGATCCGCGTAATCAGGACGAGATCGGTGAGAATGAGCTTCTTGTAGTAAGCTTTGGTACATCCTTTAACGACAGCCGTGCAGAGGATATTAAGGGAATCGAGGATGCTCTTGCAGAAGCATTCCCGGATTGGTCTGTAAGAAGAGCATTTACCGCTCAGATCATTATCAACCATGTACAGGCAAGAGATGATGAGAAGATTGATAACATGCAGCAGGCACTTGACCGTGCAGTAGCAAACGGTGTTAAGAATCTTGTAGTTCAGCCTACACATCTTATGCATGGTGCTGAGTACGATGAGATGGTAGAAGCTATTGATGCTTACAAAGATAAATTTGAATCTGTAGCAATCGCTGAGCCAATGCTTGGTGAGGTTGGCGATGACGCTACCGTTATCAACGATGACAAAGCTGCTGTTGCTCAGGCAATCACAGATGAAGCTGTAAAAGAAGCTGGATATGACAGCATGGAAGCAGCTGCAGAAGATGGAACCGCATTTGTATTCATGGGACATGGTACTTCCCATACAGCAAACGTTACATATGACCAGATGCAGACCCAGATGGAGAAACTTGGATTCACAAACGCATTCATCGGTACTGTAGAAGGTGAGCCAGAGGATACAGCTTGTGATGAAGTTATCAATAAAGTAAAAGATGCCGGATTCAAGAAAGTAATCCTTCGTCCGCTTATGGTTGTTGCTGGTGACCATGCAAACAATGATATGGCTGGTGATGATGACGATTCCTGGAAGAGCATGTTCGAGGCTTCTGGAAATTTCGATGAGATTGATTGCCAGATCGAAGGTCTTGGAAGAATTGACGCTGTTGAGCAGCTTTATGTAGCTCATACTCAGGCAGCTATTGATTCCATCGCGAAATAATTATTTTGGTATAAATTGTTATTGCAACAGAACAAAAGCAGCTGCTCCTACACTGTGGGGCAGCTGTTTGAGTAATAAAACAAATACGGTACACACAAGTGCACCGTAAATAAAGAAAAAGCAAGGAGAGTTATTATGAAACGTTCATTAGTCATTTTATTAACAGCTGTAAGTATTTCCGCTATGACAGCAGGAACTGCATTCCCGGCATTTGCAGAAGCCACAGAGGCTGAGGCAGAGGAAACCACAGATGGTGCAGAGAATGCCGCAGACAGCGAACTTGAAGACGGTGTTTATGGTGTAGAGTTTGACACAGACAGCAGTATGTTCCATGTAAATGAGGCTTGCAACGGAAGAGCTACCCTCACTGTAAAGGATGGTAAAATGACCGTTCATATCACTCTCGTTTCCAAGAATATTGAGAATGTTTTCCTTGGAACAGCAGAGGATGCACAGAAAGACGGTGCCGAACTGATTCAGCCTACTATTGATAAGGTAACTTACAGCGATGGCATGACAGAGGAGGTTTATGGATTCAATGTTCCGGTAGAGAAGCTGGATGAGGAATTTGACCTGGCAATCATTGGTAAAAAGGGCAAATGGTATGACCATAAGGTAAGCGTTACGGATGTGCAGGAGCAGACTGAGGAAGAAAAAAATGCAGTTGAGATCGGTGAGGAAGAGAAAAGTGAAGATGCTGATACAACTACAGATGCAGCTGCCGAGGAAGAGAATAAGGATTGATCAATAATCTGAAAGGGACATCACATGAGCGAAAACGGTTCATGCGATGTCCCTTTTTATATTTATTTTGTTTTGCCCTCTCCGGCAAAATATTCTTTTGTCAGCTTCACAACTGTACCGGAAAGCAGGAACAAAGCAATCAGGTTGGGAATTGCCATAAGACCGTTAAATGTCTCTGCAATGCTCCACATCAGTCCAAGGTTGGCAGTTGCGCCAAGGATGGCAACCAGGGAATAAATAACCATAAATGGTTTGATCACTTTTTCAGAGAACAGGAACTCGATGCAGCGGGCACCGTAAAGTCCCCATCCGACTGCTGTGGAAAAAGCGAAGCAGCACATGGCAATTGCTGTAAAAATGGATACCCAGCTTCCATATGTAGAAGTAAATCCAAGGATCGTAAGCTCTGCACCGGCTGCTTTTCCATAATCAACAGCAACGCCGCTGCAAAGGATAACCAGTGCAGTCAGTGTACAGATCACGATGGTATCTGTAAAGACTTCGAAAATACCGAACATACCTTGTTTTACAGGCTTTTTGGTATCTGCACACGCATGGGCAATGGATCCGGTACCAAGACCAGCCTCGTTAGAGAAGATACCACGGGAAACACCTTTTTTTAAACTGGTGAACATACTTAAAACAATGCCGCCTGTTACAGCTCTGGGCTGAAATGCCCCTCTGAAAATAGAAGCGAATACAGCTGGTACATTCTGAATGTTCAGAAGGATAACTCCCAGTCCGAGAAGGATGTAAAGCAGAGCCATAAATGGAACCAGCTTTTCGGTAACATGGCCAATTCGTTTGATTCCGCCAAGAAGGATCATGGCGATCAGAATGGCAATTATGATTCCGATGATCAGGTTGGAAGTAGAAACGGCGCTTTCGCTGATCACGTTATAATTCAGCAATGCAGAATTGATGGCAGTGGTGATAGTATTGACCTGTGTAGCGTTGCCGGTACCAAATACAGTGAGCACGCCGAATGCTGCGAACAGATAAGCCAGCCAGTGCCATTTTTTGCTAAGACCGTTCTTGATGTAATACATGGGACCGCCTACCAGTTCACCGTTGGCATTGATCTCGCGGTAGTGTACCGCCAGAGTAACCTCAGCATATTTGGTACACATGCCAAACAGTGCAGAAACCCACATCCAGAATATGGCTCCGGGACCGCCAATTGCGATAGCACCTGCTACACCGGCAATATTGCCAGTACCGACCGTGGCTGCAAGTGCTGTACACACTGCCTGGAAAGGCGTGATAGCACCGTCAGATGCGTCACGTTTGCGGAAAATACGTCCAAGGGTTGTTTTGATTGCGTAGGGGAATTTGCGAATCTGAAGAAAATTGGTGCGGATACTAAGATAAAGACCAACTCCGAAAATACAGACCATTGCAGGAACGCCCCAGATAAAATTATTTACAGCGGTGTTGATGGTTTCGATTATTTGCAGCATAAAATACCTCTCTGGAAGTTTTTTTTGATGTATGCGAACGGAACTTCTTCCATGTCACACACATTATTAAACTGGTGCAGCCAGAGCCTGTTTGAAAAATCATTCTTGCAATCTGCACGCCCGCTTTGTGGGAAATTTTGCCCGAATTCAGTTGCTGTAGCCTGCTACGGCGCCCTTATCCGGGCAAAAACTCCCACAAATTGTGACGCACATCTTGCAAAAAGCCTTTTTTAGATATGCTCTGGAGCTTCATTTATGTGAAGATATGACAACTACTGCACCATATTTAGCGGATAAAATTTGTCTTGATCTTATCTTCCGCCTGAGGAACTGCAATACCTGCCGCTTTCCCTGCTTCCAGGGATTTCAGAAGCCATGCCATATTGTTTCCAAGTGAGCGCATGATCTGAAGTCCTTCTTCATCCTGCGCAACTTCTGCAGGAGTATTTCCGTGAACCATGTTCCAGTAGTTAGCAGATACAACAGGCATTTCATGATAGCTGAAATATTTCTGAAGAACGTCTAAAGTAGCTGTGGTGCCGGCTCTTCTTGCAGAAGCAACTGCTGCAGCTGGTTTGTGGAGCATGTCTTTGCCTGCCATGGAGCAAAGCTTATCCATAAATTCAATGATCTGTCCGGATGGGGAAGCCCAGTATACCGGAGAACCAACGATAAGCGCATCTGCTTCCTTTAATTTTGCCGCGGCGGCTTTTACATTATCTGTATCCGGATTCCCAGCCTGGAAAATCTCAGTATCAATTCCATTATGATTCAGTGTTTTTGCCACTTCACTAAGTGCAGTAAAAGTACAGCCTTCCTTGCGCGGGCTGCCATTTAAGAGTAAAACCTTCATGTTTTTCATCCTTTCTGAAGTAAGTTATATCAGACTGCGATAGCCGCAATCTGTATGCATCATCTCTCTAAAGCGGTAATGTATCTTCTTATTATACGATAGAAATAGTTGGATTTCAAGAGAATGGTTTTATTTTAAAAACACAATATGTTCACAATTTAAGATTATAATAAAAATATTTGAACTATTCAGCAAATATTATTCCGCAAGGTATTTTATGTGAATCTGGCTCACATAAAAATCGAAATCTTCGGCGCCCCACTTTGCGGTATATTTTGCCTGAATTGGTGAATGGTTATAAACATTTATTATGCGACAGAAAGGAAGTAGTAAGTGCTTCAGATCAAAGACATACACAAAGAATATAGAACAGGAAATTTGGTACAGCGTGCCCTGGATGGAGTGAGCCTTAGCCTTCGGGACAATGAATTTGTAGCAATTCTTGGTCCCAGCGGTTCGGGAAAAACCACTCTTCTGAATATTATTGGTGGTCTTGACCGGTACGATAGTGGTGACTTGATCATCAATGGGATTTCAACAAAAAAATATAAAGACAGGGACTGGGACTCCTATCGAAATCATACCATAGGATTTGTGTTTCAGAGTTATAATCTGATTCCACACCAGACAGTTCTTGCAAACGTGGAGCTTGCCCTTACCATTTCCGGTGTTTCAAAAAGCGAGAGGAGACGCCGTGCAAAAGAGGCTCTGGAAAAAGTAGGCCTTGGTGCCCAGATCCACAAAAAGCCAAGTCAGATGTCAGGCGGTCAGATGCAGCGAGTGGCAATTGCCAGAGCACTTGTAAATGACCCGGAAATTCTTTTGGCAGATGAGCCAACAGGAGCCCTGGATTCAGATACCAGTGTACAGGTTATGGATCTTTTGCAAGGGGTCGCAAAGGAACGATTGGTAGTAATGGTCACCCATAATCCGGAGCTTGCCCAGCTTTATGCCACCAGAATCGTGACGGTAAAAGATGGGCGAATCCTTTCTGATACAGATCCGTTTGTGATAGACAGCGAGAGCATGGCACCTCCTGTTCACAAGAATATGGGAAAATCCTCCATGTCCTTTTTTACTGCACTTTCCCTTAGCTTTCAGAATCTGAAGACTAAGAAAGCCCGGACCTTACTTACTTCTTTTGCAGGCTCCATCGGTATTATCGGAATTGCGCTGATCCTTTCCATATCAAATGGTGTAGACAAATACATTACAAATATGGAAGAAGAAACACTTTCGGAATATCCGTTGCAGATACAAAGTACAGGTGTAGATCTTACCTCCATGATGATGGGAGCTGCCACAGCCCAGAGTGAAAAAAAGGATGGGGAAGTAGGTGTTGCCCAGATGGTGACTAATATGTTCTCCAAAATGAATTCCAATGATCTGGAGTCTCTGAAAGCTTATCTGGACAGCAATGAAAGCAGCATTTCCCAGTATGCGAATTCAGTGGAGTGTACATATTCTGTATCTCCCCAGATTTTTCTGGAAAATGGAAAAAATATCCGACAGGTAAATCCGGACAAATCTTTTTCTGCTATGGGCTTGGGCTCTGGTTCCTCCAACAGCATTATGTCTTCTACCATGAGCACTGATGTTTTTCATGAAATGCCGGAAGATGCTGATCTTTATAAGGATCAATATGACGTGAAAGCGGGAAGATGGCCTGAAAATTATAAAGAATGTGTGCTGGTGCTTACTTCACAGGGCGATATCAGTGATTTTCTCCAGTACACTCTTGGACTTCGGGACGGTAAAGAACTGGATGATATGGTTCAGAAATTTATGGCAGAAGAGGCAGTGGAAACGCCAGAGAACGAGGAATCATACACCTATGATGAAATCCTGGGGAAGAAATTTAAGCTGGTAAGCAGTACCGATTATTATGAATTTGATGAAGAATATAAGGTCTGGAAGGATAAATCAGACAACAGCTCTTATATGAAAAAACTGGTGAAAAAAGGAGAAGACCTGACAGTTGTGGGAATTGTCCAGCCTGTGGAAGGTGCCACTGCTTCCATGCTCACTGCTGGAATCTGTTATACTCCGGAGCTTACCAGACATGTGATCGAGAAGGCTGCTTCCAGTGAAATTGTGAAGCAGCAGCTGGCGGATGAAAAGATAAATGTTTTTACCGGAGAGGAATTTGGAAAAGAAGACAATGAGAACAGTAAGTTTGACATGGAATCCCTTTTTTCCATTAATGCGGATGCCCTGCAGGAGGCCTTTCAGGTAGATCTCAGTGGATTTAATATGGACCTGTCCAGTCTTTCGGGGCTGTCCTCCGGATTGAATGTGGAAATGCCGGATATGCCTGACATGTCAGCTCTGGCTGGAAATATAAATCTGGATGAGAGCAGTATGCCGGATCTTTCCAAGCTTATCAAGCTGGATGACCTTGATCTGGATCTTTCCCATATGATTGATCCGGAAGAAATTCTGAAAAATCTTCCGGCAGACCAGGTTCCGGATATGAGTCAGGCGCTGAAGTCAGTGAAGTTTGATTTTACAGAAGAGAAGGTAACTGCTTTGCTGAAAGAGGTTCTTACTGGTTATCAGGAAAGCATTAAAGATAAACCGGAAGCAGATATGGATAAAATGCAGGCAGCATTGAAGCAGTATCTGACATCAAAAGAGATGAACGAACGTCTGTGCAAGGATCTGCAGGAGCTGGTGAAAAATAACGTGAACGTGGATATGTCTTCGGAAAAACTGATCGCAGTGGCTGTGGGGCTGATGAACCAGTATCAGGAGTATGCCAAGGCAAATGGTATCACCCAGACAGATGTGGCTAGCATTCTTGCCTTTTTAAGTCAGGGGGAAATCCAGCAGCAGATCAAAGAGGAAGCAGAGAATCTGGTTAAAAACAGCGTGACAGTGAATATTACCACAAAACAGATACGGGATCTTCTTATGCAGGACGTTGTAGCTGCTTATCCGGAGTATGCCAGGAATAATTCCCTTCCGGACCCGGCTAATCTGGGAATCTATTTTCTGGAATATATGCAGACAGAGGATGGGCAGAATCGTCTCATGAATGGACTTATGACTCTTGTGGATACCAGCGAGGTGCAGACGCAGTTTTCCCAGGCAATGGAAACTTACATGAAAGCCATGATGACTTCTTTCACAGATGCGATCGCAAAGGGGATTGAGTCAAAATTTACAGAGATAATGGAACAGGTGGAAAAACAGCTTACAAAGGGAATCCAGACTGCTATGGAGCAGATGATGGGAAATATCAGTTCCGGTATGCAGGAGGCAATGCAGTCTGTGATGACCAGTGTATCATCGAGTCTTACTTCTGCCATGAGCCAGGCTATGAGCGGACTTGGCGGATTGGGAAGCGGCATGGGAAATATGGAAGATGCGCTTTCCATTAATCCGGAGGCTTTTGCAAAAGCAATTCAGATGAACATGAATGAGGACGACCTCTCAGAGCTCATGATGTCCCTGCTGTCATCTGAAAATTCTTCTTATGACGGAAATCTGAAAAAGCTTGGATATGCAGATCTAAATGTTCCTGGCGGAATTAATATCTATCCAAAGGATTTTGAAAGTAAATCAGAAATTGTAGGTATTCTGGATCAGTATAACGCGGATATGGAAGCGGCAGGAGAGGATGAGAAGGTGATCACTTATACGGATCTTGTGGGAACGCTGATGTCGTCAGTTACGAATATTGTAAATATTATCAGTTATGTTCTGGTGGCTTTTGTAGCGATTTCCCTTGTGGTTTCTTCCATTATGATCGGTGTTATCACGTATATCAGTGTTCTGGAGAGGAAAAAAGAAATTGGTATTCTAAGAGCGATTGGTGCTTCCAGGCACAACGTGTCACAGGTGTTCAATGCGGAGACGTTTATTATCGGATTTTGCGCAGGTGCTATGGGGATTGGAATTACATTGCTTCTTCTCATTCCTGCGAACAGCATTATCCGGTCACTGGCTGACGGAGTGAATGTGAAGGCGGCTCTTCCTCCTGTAGCAGCAGTAGTTCTGATCGGACTGAGCGTGGTTCTGACTCTTCTTGGCGGACTGATCCCATCAAGAAAAGCTGCTAAAAGTGATCCGGTGACAGCGCTTCGAACTGATTAAAATAACAGAATTTGATGACTGATTTTGACCATCATTATAAAATACAGAAAAATGCAGGGTTCAGGTTGGGGCACAGCCTGATATCTGCATTTTTTTGTGATTTATGGATATTACTATTCGTACAGCCAATAGTAAATAACCGCTATATTGACCTGTCTGATCTGTCATATACTGCGCCAATGTGGTTAATTTTCACTGTACTGGAGCGCGTCTGAAAAATCATTCCCGCAATCTGTACGCCCCACTTTGCGGTATGTTTCGCCCGAATTCGGTTGCCGTAGCCTGCTACGACGCCCTCATCCGGACAAAATCTCCCACAAATTGTGACGTACATCTTGCAGAAAGCTTTTTTGAACATGCTCTGGCACATCGTTGCATATAAAAAATCAAAAACAGTCAAAATAATTCATATTTGTGCAATTGTAATAAATCATAAGTGAAAATCTTGTGAAAAAGATTGATTGACTTTGACTGTATATGAAAGTATAATAAGCACAACAAATCAAAAACAAGCAAAAATAAGCAGGAGGTAGAAATGATTTACACTGTGACTTTTAATCCGTCACTGGATTACATCGTGTCGGTAGAGAACTTCCAGCTTGGTCTTACCAATCGAACCAGTTCGGAGATGCTTTTGCCGGGAGGCAAGGGAATTAATGTTTCTACAGTTCTTATGAATCTGGGAATTGAGAGTACAGCCCTTGGATTTACAGCCGGATTTACCGGAGATGAGATTATCAGACGTCTTGAGGAGATGGGTGTGAGGAATGGTTTCATCCAGGTAGGGGAAGGCTTTTCCAGAATCAATCTGAAGCTGAAGAGTATAGACGGTACAGAAATCAATGGACAGGGACCGAAGATCGGAACTGATAAGGTGGATCTGCTGATGAAGCAGTTAGGAGAGCTTGGACAAGGCGATGTACTTTTCCTTTCCGGAAGCATTCCATCATCCATGCCGGATGATGCCTACCAGAAGATCATGGCTATGCTGGACGGCAGAGGCGTAAGAATCGCAGTGGACGCGACGAGAGATCTTCTGATGAAGGTTCTCCCCTATCATCCATTTCTTATTAAGCCAAATAACCATGAACTTGGTGAGATCTTCGGCGTAGAACTGAAAGACCGCCAGTCCGTGATCCCATATGGTAAGAAACTCCAGGAGATGGGAGCTGTGAATGTACTGATTTCCATGGCAGGAGAGGGCGCGGTCCTTATTGCTGAGAATGGAGACGTTTATGAGGAGCCTGCACCGAAAGGCAAGCTGATCAATGGTGTTGGAGCCGGAGACTCCATGGTTGCCGGATTTATGGCAGGATATATGGAGAAGCAGGATTATGAATATGCGTTCCACATGGGAATCGCAGCTGGAAGTGCCAGTGCGTTTTCTGAGAATCTTGCTACCAGAGAAGAGATTGAAGCTGTATATCAGCAGATCACAGGAAAGGATCAGGAGGAAAGGAAGAAATGAGGATCACAGATTTACTGGACGTAAGAAGTATTTCGTTAAATGCTGCCCCAGCAGATAAGTCTCAGACTCTGGATGCAGCGGTTTCCCTTATGACCAGAAGTGGCAAGATTAATGATGAGGAAGCGTACCGTAAGCAGGTCTATGCCAGAGAGGAAGAAAGTACTACAGGAATCGGGGAGGGAATCGCCATTCCTCATGGTAAATGTGATGCAGTAGAGAAACCAGGACTTGCCGCTATGGTGATCCCGGGAGGCGTTGACTTTGACTCTCTTGACGGAGAGCCGGTTACCTTGCTGTTTCTTATTGCTGCGCCGAATACAGAGGATAATGTTCATCTGGACGTGCTCAGCAAGCTTTCCATGATGCTGATGGATGAGGAATTTACCAAGAGCCTTCGTGCAGCGAAGACACCAGAGGAATTTCTTACGATCATTGATCAGGCAGACGAGGAAAAGAAGAGCGTAGATGAGCGTCTGGCCGATATGGGAGAGGCTGAAGCGGATCAGTTTAAGATTCTGGCTGTTACTTCCTGCCCTACAGGAATTGCCCACACCTACATGGCAGCAGAAGGAATTGAGAAGGCTGCCAAGGCGAAGAACTGTTTTGTGAAAATTGAGACAAGAGGCTCTGGCGGAGCCAAGAATGTGCTTACAGAGCAGGAGATTCAGGATGCAGACTGCATTATCGTTGCGGCCGATGCCCAGGTTCCCATGGATCGTTTCGATGGAAAGAAAGTGATTCAGCGTCAGGTTTCTGATGGAATCAATAAGGCTGATGAGCTTGTAGAGCTTGCCATGTCTGGAAACGTACCGGTTTATCACAGCGGAAATGCATCAGCCTCATCACAGAGTCAGAATAAGGCCGGCGGCAGTGTGGGACACAAGATTTACACCCAGCTGATGAATGGTGTTTCCCATATGCTTCCGTTTGTAGTTGGCGGTGGTATTCTGATCGCCATTGCCTTTTTGATCGATGGTCTTATGGTTGATATGAATGCCTTGGATGTGGCAGAGCGAGCTAATTTTGGTACCATCACTCCGGCAGCAGCCATGTTCAAGCAGATTGGTGATGTGGCATTTGGCTTTATGCTTCCGGTTCTGGCGGGATTTATTGCCATGGCAATCGGTGACAGGCCAGCACTTGCACTTGGCTTTGTAGGTGGTATGATGGCCCACAGCGGAACTTCAGGTTTCCTTGGTGCTCTGGTAGCTGGTTTTGCAGCAGGATATATTATTCTGGGACTTCGTAAGGTATGTGAGAAGCTTCCGGAAGCTCTTGAGAAGATCGCACCGGTTCTGATTTATCCGGTTGTTGGTATTCTGATCATGGGACTTCTGATGCTGTTTGTTGTAGAGCCCATCATGGGTGGTATCAATACAGCACTGAATAACGGACTTACCTCCATGGGAAGCTCCAGCAAGATCGTTCTTGGACTGATCCTTGGCGGAATGATGGCAATCGACATGGGTGGTCCGTTTAACAAAGCAGCATATGTATTTGGTACTGCAGCGATTGCAGCTGGTAACTATGATATTATGGCAGCCGTTATGGTTGGTGGTATGGTTCCGCCATGCGCCATCGCACTTGCTACACTTCTTTTTAAAGACAGATTTACGAAAGAAGAAAGGGAGTCTGGTCCTACCAACTTTATTATGGGACTTGCCTTTATCACAGAGGGAGCCATTCCTTTTGCAGCAGCCGACCCGCTTCATGTGCTTCCGGCATGTATTGTGGGATCTGGTCTTGCAGGTGCAATGTCCATGGCATTTGGCTGTACCCTGATGGCACCTCACGGTGGAATCTTCGTAGTTCCGGTTATGGGAAATGCAGTGCAGTATGTGAGTGCACTGGTAGTGGGAACTGTTGTTTCCGCAGTGCTCCTGGGAGTTCTGAAAAAGAAAAATGCCTGACAATGGATGTTCAAACAGGCTCTAATATTGGCTGCGGAATGAATGGTAACCCATGTCTGGAAAAGATATGCAGGTATAATCGTGTTATTGTGAAGGTCATGAACAGTAACATAATCGTGAATAGTGATTGACACAGAATGTGAAATCAGATATAAAGAAATCAAATAATAAGAAAATCAATAGAGACCAAAGATAAAAAGAAAAATGGAGGAATGAATCATGAGAGAATTTAAGTATGTTGTAACAGACCCGGAAGGAATCCACGCACGTCCAGCAGGAGAACTTGTAAAAGCAGTAAAGGCTTTTTCTTCTGATATCAAGATCGCAAAGGGCGGCAAGGCTATGAACTGTAAGGCAATCTTCGGAATTATGGGACTTGCAGTGAAGAAAGGTGACGAGGTTACTCTTACATTTGAAGGTGCAGATGAAGACGCTGCATATGAGGCAGTGAGCAAATTCATGCAGGAAACTCTGTAAGACAGGAAGGGGACATACCTGCGGGTATGTCCCTGTTTGTTTGTAAACAGCTTGTCAAAGTGATATTTGCGTGAGACTTTGGTGAGTATCACGAGAACGGGATAGGATGGCAGGAGCGTTTGGTCTCCTGTCAGCAGATCAAATAAGTGGGAGAGAAAAAATGCAGATATATAATGGAAAAAGTGTTTTCGGTGGTATTGCCATCGGTAAGATCAGCGTATATCAGAAAAAAGAGCAGCAGGTTAAGCGTGTGAAGATTGATGATCCGGAACAGGAGATGGCGCGCTATGAGAAAGCTAAAGCAGAAGGGATTAAACAGCTTCAGGGACTTTACGATAAGGCCTTGAGAGAAGTCGGGGAAGCCAATGCAGCAATCTTCGAAGTTCATCAGATGATGATGGAGGACGATGGATATAATGAATCTGTAGAGAATATCATTCGCAGCCAGGGCGTAAATGCAGAGTATGCAGTGGCAACTACAGGTGACAATTACGCGCAGATGTTTTCTGCAATGGACGACGATTATATGAGAGAGCGTGCGGCAGATGTTCGTGATATTTCTGAGCGGCTTCTCACCATTTTAAATGGAGAAGAGACAGGGGCTGTAGATGCAGACGAGCCGAAGATCATCGTGGCAGAGGATCTGGCGCCATCAGAGACTGTACAGCTGGATAAGGATAAAGTTCTTTCTTTTGTTACAGTGAAAGGTTCCTTGAATTCCCATACAGCGATTCTTGCAAGGACCATGGCGATTCCTGCACTTGTAAATACTTCCGTGTCTCTTGAGAGTGAGATTGATGGCAGACTTGGAATTGTAGACGGTGCAAACGGTACATTTTATGTAGATCCGGATGAGGCGACTCTGGCAGAGATGAAGAAGCGCCAGGAAGAAGATCTTTCCAGAAAGCAGCTTCTTTTGACCCTTAAAGGAAAAGAGAACGTTACTCTTGACGGACAGAAAGTAATGCTGTACGCTAATATTGGCAACATCAAGGATCTGGCAACAGTCATTCAGAATGATGCCGGTGGAATCGGTCTTTTCAGAAGTGAGTTTATTTATCTGGAGAAAGAAGATTTCCCAACAGAGGAAGAACAGTTCCAGATTTACAGACAGGTTGCACAGACTATGGCAGGCAAGAGAGTGATCATTCGTACACTGGACATTGGTGCAGACAAGCAATGCGATTATTTCCACATGGAGCATGAAGAGAATCCGGCACTGGGATGCAGGGCAATCCGTATCTGTCTGACAAGACCGGAGATTTTCAAGACACAGCTTCGTGCTTTATTCCGTGCCAGTGCATTTGGCAAGATCGCAATTATGTATCCTATGATCACCAGCGTACAGGAAGTGCGTAAGATCAAGGAAATCGTAGAGGAAGTGAAAGCGGAGCTTACCGCTCAGGGCGTAGAGTTTGGCAATCCGGAACAGGGAATTATGATTGAGACTCCGGCAGCAGCAATCATCAGTGATGATCTTGCGAAAGAGGTCGATTTCTTCAGCATCGGAACCAACGATCTCAGCCAGTATACTATGGCAATCGATCGTCAGAATCCTCAGCTCGACCTGTTTTTTGATCCTCATCACCCGGCAGTGCTGCGCATGATCTCCCTGGTTGTGGAGAATGCTCATAAGGCTGGTATCTGGGCTGGAATCTGTGGAGAACTTGGTGCTGACCAGTCACTTACAAAAGAGTTTCTGGCAATGGGAGTGGACGAACTTTCTGTTTCACCGGGAAGTATTCTGCCACTGCGCAAGATCATTCTGGAAACCAATGTTACAGATTATAAGGCGGGAAAAGAATGTTAACACAGCAGCGACATGAGATCATTTTGGAGCTTCTGAGAGAGAAAGGAAGTATTACTGTCACAGAAGTGAAGGATCTTTTAGATACATCAGAGTCAACAGTGCGAAGAGATATTACCGCACTGGATAAGGAAGGCAAGCTGGAGAAAGTTTTCGGTGGTGCCGTGGAACTGAAGGAGCGGGTAACTGCATATGAATATTCAGTTGCCGAGAAAATGGGACTGAAGCTGGAGGAGAAGGACCGGATCGCAAAATATGCAGCAGGTCTTATCCAGGATGAGGATTTTGTCTATATTGATGCAGGTACTACTACTGGGGATATCCTGAAGTTTCTTAAGGTTACAAGGGCAGTATTTGTTACCAATGCAGTGGTACATGCCCAGACACTGGCAGGAAGAGGCTTTAAGGTTCTTCTTGTAGGTGGAGAGCTGAAGAGCACTACAGAAGCAGTAATTGGTAATCAGGCTATGAATACGATTCGTGGTTATCATTTTACCAAAGGCTTTTTTGGAACCAATGGACTTACCAGAAAGAGTGGCTGTACTACCCCGGATGCCAATGAAGCGGCAGTTAAAGCAGCTGCCATGGAGCAGTGCAGGGAGTGCTATGTGCTCTGTGATAGTTCCAAGTTTGACAATATCAGTTCTGTGACCTTTGCAGATTTTTACAGATCTACGATAATTACAGACAGGATTCCGTCTGGCTATGAAGATTGTGCCAATATTATAGAAGTACAGAAGGAACAGTAACTGTCTTGTTACTGCAGGAATGATTTTTTAATATACTCTGGATAAAGTGTTCCTTTCATAGTATAATAGTCCACAGGATTTCTGACAGATAAAGGTTGGGAGTTCTGTGGATTTTTTATGGAATAGAAAATATGTTGGAATCCCCTGTTATGTACTAGCAGAAATACATGAGGTAGAGCTATGATAAAACTGATCGCATCAGATCTGGATGGTACACTTCTGAAAGAAGGCACCATGGATATTAATCCGGAAATTTATGACATTATCCGAAAGCTGAAGGCTAAGGGAATTGTATTTGCGGCTGTCAGCGGCAGAGAATATGACAGTATTGAAAGAGTGTTTGCACCTGTAAAAGATGATATTTATTTTATTGCAGGAAATGGTGGAATCATTTCCTATCAGGGAGAAATTATTGAGAAAATGGCAATTCCTGCAGATATACTCAAAGAGGTTGTGGAGTATGTGAGAGCCCAGGAGGGAGCTTCTTTCATGACAGCAGGCAGTGCCCAGGCATACGTGGAGCGGGCAGACCAGGCTTTTGTGAAGAAACTTCGGGAAGGATATAAACTTCATGTAAATGAAGTGGACGATGTATTGAATGCCCCGGAGACTATGACAAAAGTTGCCATGTATAACGAAGAAGTGGATGCAGCTCTAGGAGCAGAGGAAGCGAAGCGGCGTTTTGGAGATAAGATTCAGATCATGGCTTCCGGTGATTACTGGGTAGATTTCGTGGATGTACATTCCGGAAAGGGAAATGCTCTTCAGAAACTTTGCAATCGTCTTGGAATTACGAAGAGAGAAGAGGTTGTTGCTTTCGGAGATAACTGCAATGATGTGAGCATGCTGCTGGAAGCTGGAAAGAGCTATGCAGTTACCACTGCCCGCGAGGAAGCCAAGCAGGCCGCCAGATACGTACTGGAGAAACCAGGTCCGGACAGTGTGCTGAATGTATTAAAAATGATTTTGGAGTTATAAGAGAAAAGAAGAATAAAGAAATGGGAGTACATTCAATTTTGTAATTCCATTGGAGAAATTTTTGATATTGTAGTGGAAGATATGATTCGTCAATCAAAGGGATTACAGGGATAAAAAATCCGGGCTGTGTGGAGCAGTCCGGATTTTTGTGGGGCAAAATCAGGCAAGAATCCTTCCATCTGTGGAGATGGTGTATACCTGCCATGGAAGAAATTTTCCACTGGCTTTCATGGCATTTATGGCTGCATTCTGGATTCCGCCGCAGCATGGAACTTCCATGCGCACGATGGTAACACTCTTGATATTGTTCTGACGGATGATTTCGGTGAGCTTTTCGCTGTAATCTACAGAGTCCAGTTTCGGACAGCCGATAAGAGTAATCTTACCTTTGATAAAATCCTGATGGAAGTTAGCGTAAGCATAGGCTGTGCAATCTGCAGCAATAAGAAGGTCAGCATCGTCAAAATATGGAGCATTGATGGGAACTAACTTAATCTGTACCGGCCACTGTTGAAGCTGGGAGTGTGCTTCCAGCTTTTTCTTATTTTCCAGAACTGCGGCTTCGTTGTAAGCAGCTGCCTCCTTTTCTATAAAAGAAATGGCATTTGTTGGACAGGCAGGGAGGCAGTCTCCCAGACCGTCGCAGTAATCTTCCCGAAGCAGTTTTGCTTTTCCATCTATAATTCCAATTGCACTTTCGTGGCAGGCGCGGGCACAGAGCCCGCAGCCGTTGCATTTTTCTTCATCTATATGAATGATTTTTCTGATCATGAGAGTATCCTCCTTATCCCAATAACGTTTTCAAATCTTCCTCTGGCGTAGTAATCGCAGCAATCCCAAAGTTTTCTATCAGATAATTGAGCACATTCTGTGATAAAAATGCCGGAAGGGTCGGGCCGAGACGGATGTTTTTGATTCCAAGGTGAAGCAAGGTAAGCAGAATGGAAACTGCTTTCTGCTCATACCAGGAGAGCACCATGGAAAGAGGAAGCTCATTTACCCCACATCCAAATGCTTCTGCAAGAGCGACCGCAACCTTGATCGCGCCGTAAGCATCATTGCACTGTCCCATATCCATCAGTCTTGGAAGCCCACCGATGGTTCCAAGGTCCAGATCGTTAAATCTGTATTTTCCACATGCAAGTGTAAGAATTACAGAATCAGAAGGAGACTGCTTTACAAAATCGGTATAGTAATTGCGTCCGCTTCTTGCGCCGTCACAGCCTGCTACCAGGAAGAAGTGGCGGATAGCACCTGTTTTTACAGCATCAATTACCTGATTTGCAACGCCAAGAATGGTTCCATGGGAGAAGCCGGTTGTAACGGAAGTTCCGCCGTTGATTCCGGTAAAATGCTGATCTTCCTGATATCCGCCAAGCTCCAGGGCACGCTGGATAACTGGTGTGAAATCTTTTTCTTCATTAATGTGAACAGTTCCAGGGAAAGTGACAGTTCCTGTAGTAAATACCCGGTCCATGTAGCCTGGTTTCGGCGGCATGAGGCAGTTTGTGGTAAAAAGAACAGGAGCCGGAAGCTCTGCAAATTCTTTCTGCTGGTTCTGCCATGCAGTACCGAAGTTCCCTTTCAGGTGGCTGTATTTTTTCAGTTCTGGATAAGCATGGCAGGGAAGCATTTCACCGTGGGTGTAAATATTAATGCCTTTTCCTTCTGTTTGTTCCAGAAGAAGTTTCAGGTCATGGAGGTCGTGACCGGTAATGACGATGAATGGGCCTTTTTCCACAGTAAGAGGTACTGTAACAGGAGCTGGTGTGCCGTAGGTGGCAGTGTTGGCGCGGTCAAGAAGCTCCATGCAGGTAAGATTGTATTTACCTACTTCCATTACAATAGGAAGAAGTAGGTCCATATCCCAGTCCTCGCCCAGTGCAAAAAGTGCTTTTGCAAAAAATTCATTTACTTCTGTGTCAGTATAACCAAGTGTCATTGCATGGTAGGCATAAGCTGCCATTCCACGGATTCCAAAGAGAATCAGGGATTTCAGGGAACGGATGTCTTCCTGGGCGTTCCAGAGAAGCTTCATATCGTAGTCGTTGTTATGTCCGCAAGGGGAAGCGCAGCCGCCACAGTCTGGGCGAAGCCGGGCTTTTTCCTGGTGGATGCGGTCTGTAATTTCTGCGATGGCTTTGTCATCGAAGCTTACGTTTGTAAGGGTAGCAAATAGACCTTCCACCATCAGTTTCCATGTGGTTTCTGCAAGTGGTGTATTCTCATCTGCTGCATGGGCGAGTCCGATGAGAGCTCCGGTAAGTTCATCTTGAAGTCTGGCTGTATCCGCGGTCTTTCCACAGACTCCTTTGGCACCTGTACAGCCGGTACATCCGGCAGTTTGTTCACACTGAAAGCAAAACATGTTCTGTTCCATAAATAGTTTCCTCCTGAATTTGATCATATTGTTCTATAAGGTATAAGTATTTCGTAAAAATAAGTTGACTGGGTTCTGAATGTTTTGTAATTGCAAAAGGAAAAGTAACAGGAAATTCTTTTCGTTTCGCATGAGAAAGTCAGAGATGGATAATTAATTTCTGTCTCCGCCCTTGACTTTGTACGCATACTATAATATAATCCAACCAACAAGTATGTTGTTATAACAACAAAAGGAGAAAAATGAATTATGAATTTCTTTCCAGGACTTTTCTCTTTCAGGGAACAAGTCCAGAAGAAACAAAGCATATGCTTTCCTGTCTGAAAGCCACTCCGCAAAGCTATGCCAAGGGCAGCACGATCTGGCAGGTGGGAGACCAGGTGAAGGCGATGGGACTTGTGCTTAACGGCAGTGTTCATATTGAGAACATTGACATGACGGGAAACAAGAGTATTCTGAACCGGATCGCGCCAGGTCAGGTTTTCGGAGAGACATATGCCTGTATTCCAGGGGAAAAGCTGCTCATAGGGGTGACAGCTGCAGAGGACTGCCAGATCCTTTTTCTGGAGGTGGGAAAGATTTTTCGCACCTGTCCGGATACCTGCCCCTGCCATGAGAAACTGATCCGTAACATGCTGATGGTTATGGCGAAGAAGAACCTGGAACTTTCCAGAAGAAGCCTTCATACGGCACCGAAATCCATCCGGGGAAGACTGCTTTCCTATTTTTCCCAGGAGATGGTGCAGCAGGGCAGCAGCCGGTTTATGATCCCCTTTAACCGGCAGGAACTGGCTGATTATCTTGGTGTAGACAGAAGTGCGCTTTCCAATGAGCTTGGAAAAATGCGAAAAGAAGGGATTATTGAAGTAAACAGAAACCAGATCCATTATCTGGAGCGTGTTTGAAAAAGGCTTTATAGCAGGAGGGAAAATTTAAAATGAATCTGACACCATATTTTAAGAGTATTATCGATCAGGATGTTGCATCCGTTGTCATCTGCAACCTGAAGCATGAAATTATCTACATGAATCCGAAGGCCGTGGAGAGTTATCATAAATGGGGTGGTGAGGCACTGCTTGGAAAAAGTCTTATGAATTGTCACAATCCGAAGTCAAAGGAAATAATTGAAAAAGTGGTTGCCTGGTTTGAAGAAGATAAGGAGCACAACCGGATCCATACTTTTTATAATGAGAAACAGGCGAAGGACGTATATATGGTGGCCCTGCGTGATGAGGATGGAGCTTTGATCGGCTATTATGAGAAGCATGAGTATCGGGCACGGGATGAGGAACCGTATTACAATTTCTGAAGCTAAAAACATGTTGCTGTCTATGACCTGACCGGCAGCACGCTTCGTGATGTACAGAAATCATGCATTCGCATGATTTTGCGCCGCAATTTTCGGGTTTTCTGTGAACAGGAACAAAAACATTAATAAAAAAATGAGTGGGAAAAGAAACTAGAGCGTGTTTGAAAAAGGCTTTCTGCAAGATGTGCGTCACAATTTGTGGGAGATTTTGCCCGGATGAGGGCGTCGTAGCGGGCTACGACAACCGAATTCGGGCAAAATCTCCCGCAAAGTGGGGCGTGCAGATTGCAGGAATGATTTTTCAAACAGGCTCTAAGACGAGTGAAAACGACAGAGGCTTGTTTTAGTTTCTTTTAAGGCATAAAAAAAGTATATGAGTTTATTCGCAATCAGATAAACTTCATATACTTTTTCTTGTAATCCTGTCAGCTGAATACTGCAAATAATGCCCCAAAAAGTCCTGCACTTGCAGCGCCCATGATAAGACCAGCCAGAATGACACCAAGCATTACAGCCAGAACACTGGACTTAAAGTCCATGTCCAGAAGGCTGGCAGCCAGGGTTCCGGTCCAGGCACCTGTGCCGGGAAGAGGAATTCCTACGAAGAGCAGAAGCGCTACGAATAATCCTCGGCCGGCCTTTGCCTGAAGGGCCTTTCCTCCTTTTTCCCCTTTTTCAAGACAGAAGGTAAAGAAGCGCCCGATCACCGGTTTATCCTTGCCCCACTCCAGAACCTTGCGGGCGAAGAAATAGATAAACGGTACTGGAAGCATGTTTCCGATAATGGCGATAATGTACGCCGGAACCAGCGGAATTCCGAAGCCTACAGCATATGGGATCGCGCCTCGCAGCTCAATCAGCGGTACCATAGAAATAAGAAAAACGATTAGATAACTTTTCATGTTTAAAATCTCCTCTAATTTCAATCCAATAATATTCGACTTATTATACACGAAAAAAAATGAATTGAACAGGGCAAAAAAAGAAATTACTATATTAATACAGGAAAAAGAAAGCATTTATGCTAAATCATAGAAAAAGAAAGATTTTATGCCAAACCTATTGACAGAAGTTATTTAAATGCTATAATAAAAACAAACATATGAATAATTGTTCATATGAAAAAGAGAACATTTTCTAAAGGAGACCACTACCATGAAAAAAACTTACAAGATCGATGTTGACTGCGCAAACTGTGCAAACAAGATGGAGGAAGCTGCTAAGAACACTGCTGGTGTTAAGGATGCGACTGTAAACTTCATGACTCTGAAAATGATCGTTGAGTTTGAAGATGGACAGGAGCCGAAGGCTGTTATGCAGGAAGTCCTGAAGAACTGTAAGAAAGTAGAAGACGACTGCGAGATCTTCTTATAAAAACAATGAGGAAAAGCAGTTACTAGAGCGTGCTTGAAAAATCATTCCCGCAATCTGCACGCCCCACTTTGCAGTATATTTTGCCCGAATTCGGTTGCCGTAGCCCGCTACGGCGCCCTCATCCGGGCGAAATCTCCCACAAATTGTGACGCACATCTTGCAGAAAGCCTTTTTCAAACACGCTCTAGGCACAGAATGAACAGTAGGACAGTGACCGGACTGGATGTATTCTGTTCAGTCACGCAAATGAATTAAGCGAATATGTCGCGTGCCAGCGACATCATTATAATGGAGGCCGTGCCCTCAGGGCATGTGAAAGAATATGAACAAGAAGCAGAAAAAAGTATTGACCAGAATTATTATTGCTTTTGTCCTTTTGGTTTTGCTGCGCTTTCTTCCGGTAGATGGCTTTCTTCGAATGGCACTTTACATGATCCCATATCTGGTAATCGGTTATGATATTCTGAAAAAAGCGTTTAAGGGAATTAGGAACCGTCAGGTATTTGATGAAAACTTTCTGATGGCAGTTGCCACAATTGGTGCCATTGCTCTCGGCGATTATCAGGAAGGCACTGCGGTTATGCTGTTTTACCAGATCGGAGAACTTTTCCAGAGTTATGCCGTTGGAAAGAGCAGAAGAAATATCAGCGAGCTGATGGATATCCGTCCGGATTATGCAAATATCGAGCAGGACGGCAAGCTGGAAAAGGTAGACCCGGACGAGGTAGAGGTTGGAACTATCATTGTGGTTCAGCCAGGAGAGAAGATTCCGATTGACGGAACGATTGAAGACGGAAATTCCACATTAAATACAAGCGCATTGACAGGAGAAAGCCTTCCGCGAGATGCAAAAGTGGGGGATGAGGTCATCAGCGGCTGTATCAACATGACAGGTGTATTGAAAATCCGCACCACAAAGGAATTCGGTGAATCTACGGTTTCCAAGATCCTGGATCTTGTTGAGAACTCCAGCTCCAAGAAATCCAGATCTGAAAACTTTATTTCAAAATTTGCGAAATATTATACCCCGGCAGTTTGCTACAGTGCTCTGGCACTTGCAGTCATTCCGCCTCTTTGCAGAATGCTGTTTATGGGACTTTCTCCGGAATGGGGAGACTGGATCTACCGTGCCCTGACGTTCCTTGTAATCAGCTGTCCATGTGCACTGGTGATCAGTATTCCCCTCAGTTTCTTTGCTGGAATCGGTGGTGCCAGCAATCAGGGCGTTCTGGTAAAAGGCTCCAACTATCTGGAGACACTTTCCCAGACGAAGATTGTTGTTTTTGATAAAACAGGTACTATGACAAAGGGCGTATTCGAGGTCAGCGGAATTCACCATAATGAGATGGAGGATGCAAAGCTTCTGGAATATGCGGCATATGCAGAGTGTTCTTCCTCACACCCCATCAGCAAAAGCCTTCAGAAAGCATATGGCAAGCCAATCGACCGCAGCCGTGTCACAGACATTGAGGAAATCGGTGGAAACGGTGTTATTGCAAAGGTGGAAGGCGTGTCTGTAGCTGTCGGCAACGCGAAGCTGATGAATCGTCTGGGTATTGCGTACAAAGAGTGCCATTATGTAGGGACGGTTGTCCATATGGCTGTGGATGGAAAATATGCAGGTCACATCCTGATTTCTGACATTATCAAACCTCATGCCAAAGAGGCAATTGAGAACCTGAAAAAAGCAGGCATTACAAGAACGGTTATGCTCACCGGTGACGGAAAAAAAGTGGCAGAGTCTGTAGCAGCTGACCTTGGAATCGGAGAGGTTCACAGCGAGCTTCTTCCGGCGGATAAGGTTTCCAAGGTGGAAGAGCTTCTTTCAAACAAGTCTGAAAAAGAGAAGCTTGCCTTCGTTGGAGATGGAATCAATGATGCACCGGTTCTTTCAAGAGCGGATATTGGTATTGCAATGGGTGCTCTTGGTTCTGATGCTGCAATCGAGGCGGCTGACGTTGTCCTGATGGATGACGATCCGTTGAAGATTGGGAAAGCCATTCGCATTGCCAAGAAGTGTATGCGAATTGTATATGAAAATATTTATTTTGCAATTGGCGTGAAACTGATCTGCCTGGTACTTGGTGCCTTCGGCATTGCAAACATGTGGGTAGCCATTTTTGCAGATGTAGGAGTTATGGTACTGGCAGTGCTCAATGCAATCCGTACTTTGTTTGTGAAAAATCTTTGATGATAATATCGAGGTATTCAGAATGAAAAAAGACATAGATAAAGAAGTGGAAATCTGTGATTGCTGTGAGGTTCATGAAAATCTTCTGCAAATTGTAAACGAGACCATCCCGGAGGAAAACGAGCTGTATGATCTGGCAGAGCTGTTCAAGGTGTTTGGAGATTCTACCAGGATCCGGATCCTGTTTGTACTTTTTGAAGCAGAGGTGTGCGTGTGCGACCTGGCAAAGGCATTGAACATGACCCAGTCAGCTATTTCCCACCAGCTTCGTATCCTGAAACAGAATAAACTGGTAAAAAGCCGCAGGGATGGAAAATCTATATTTTATTCTCTGGCAGATGAGCATGTTCGGACGATCATTGACCAGGGAAGAGAGCATATAGAGGAAGATTAAAGGTTGACTTCTTAACGGCAATTTGGTATATTAACTACACATATGGATTCTGTGAGGGAGTAGTTTGCGTGAAAACGTGGTTTGTCAACAGTCGCGGCTTTGATCGGATCTGATTCTGGCCTGGCAAATCTTAAAGAATGAGACTCATGTATGCATGTTATGGCATACATGGGTCTTTTTACATTTGCGGCAGATGTGATTCCAAAGAAGCAGGCTTATGAAGTAAATGCTGTTTTGTAGCATTCATTTTGCAGAAAGCCTTTTCAAACACACTCTGGAGAATTTGTAAAGATAAAAATATGCGGATAACAAAAGGAGAGTATTATGCAAAATATTATTAATGGATTGCCAATTGCAGCCGTTATTCTGCTGCTGGCAGTGGGATTTGCTTTTCTGGTAAAAGGGGCTGACTTTTTTGTGGAGGGAAGTTCCAGCATTGCGAAGAAGTTAAAGGTTCCGCCCATCATCATTGGTCTTACGATTGTGGCTATGGGAACTTCACTGCCAGAAACAGCCGTGAGTGTGACTGCTTCTCTGGTACAGAATAATGAACTTGCGGTCAGCAATGTAGTAGGATCCAATATTTTTAATCTGATGTTTGTAATTGGTGTCTGTTCAATTCTGACGCCGATTATGGTCCAGAAAGCAACTGTGGTAAGAGATATTCCCTTGTCTTTAGGCTGTGCACTATTTCTGCTTGTACTGGGAGTTTCAGGACTGGGAGATAAGGCGGGAATGACGCTGGGTCATGCAGATGGAGTTATTTTCCTGATCGTGTTTGCAGGATACATTTTCACAATGGTACGAAGCGCAATGAAAGCGCGTGCTGCAGGACAGAAGGTTGAAATAGAAGGCGTTGAAGAATGTGACAATATGAAAGAGCTGTCATACGGCAAAAGTATTCTCTTTCTGATCGTGGGTGCAGCTGCAATTGCTTTTGGCGGTGACCTTACCGTTGATACAGCCAGCAGGATTGCAATAGAGCTTGGAATGAGCCAGACTCTGGTCGGGCTTACCATTGTGTCTATCGGAACTTCACTTCCGGAGCTTGTAACCTCTGTAGTTGCAGCAAGAAAAAATGAAGTTGATATGGCTGTTGGAAATGCAGTCGGATCCAATATTTTCAATATTCTGATGGTTCTTGGAATCTCATCTGCTATCAGTCCGGTAGCTTTGATCCGGGAAAACATAATCGATATAGTGCTTCTTATGGTATTTTCGGTTATGGTCTGGATCTTTGCAGGAACCAGGAAAAAAATTGAGCGCAAAGAGGGTATTATAATGGTAGTGGTATATCTGGTTTATTGCGCATATATTATTGCCCGCTAATAAAAGCAGAAAAAGCTTTCATCCATCCCGCAAAGGGAGAGATGAAAGCTTTTTTTGATTGGAAAACAGGTGAAAATCAACGCTTGCATAGAAAAACGCCTGGCGGAACAGTACCAGCTGAATAGCGGTAAATATGCTGAAAAATTAAAACATATTGCTGATAAAAATTTCCAGACCAATTGCAATAAGAATGACGCCGCCGAGAATATCCGCCTTGTTGGAAAGCCTGGTTCCGAAGCGTTTTCCAAGGGAAAGTCCGGTCATGCAGATAAAGAATGTGACTATGGCAATGATCAGGGAACAGACAAGAGCCATCAGCCAGTCATACTCTGAGATGGTGAATCCTACGGACAGGGCATCAATGGAAGTTGCAACACCCTGAATGAAGAGGGCTTTGAGACCAACTCCCGGAATTTCATCATCCTCGCCAGTTCCCCGGATACCATTGATCAGCATGGAGCCTCCGATATAGCCAAGAAGGATCAGCGCGATCCATGGAATAAATTTCTCAAATGCCTTGAAGTATTCTACAATGGTGTGGACGCATAACCATCCGGTCATTGGCATGATGGCCTGGAAAGCACCGAATGTGCCTGCAATGCCGCACATTTTTTTCATGCGCATCTTAGGCTCGTGAAGGCCGTTTGCCAGGGACACAGAAAAAGCATCCATTGCAAGTCCGACTCCAAGCAGGGCGCTGTTCAGAAAAAACACAAAACTGTAGTTCATTTTTACGTTCCTCCGTAATGTATTTTATTACTGGTTTCCATTTTTTTATTTGCTGTGGAAACAGATCTCTCGGCGAAGCTTTTTACAGCATGAAAAAAGACCCAATATATAACCACAGGCTATATATGGGTCATCTGCATTCTTATAAAAGGACAGACTCCATGTATAGCATAACGTTATACATGAGTCTCGCAATTTAATGCAAGCCAGATCGAAACACTGCTCTGAAATCTGCTGTTCATTCAGTGAACAGCAATCTATACAAACAGATTCATACGGTCGGTATGTTGACTTGCCACGCGTCTATGGACACGCTTGCTACTCCCTCACAGGGAAACCTTGTTTTGTAACTTTATCAGATAATGATAAAATTGTCAATAATTTTTCTCAATAATATTGACATCCTGATGATATTAGAATAAACTAACTCCTGTAACATTAATGATAAAATTTATCATTAGCAGACGAATTTTATCAAAAATGGTTGCTGCTTAGTTTTGAACAGCAACAAAAATCTTACATATGGGAAAAGAGGACAAGTACATATGACATTAAAAGACCTTCCCATCGGGAAAACTGCCACAGTTACAGTAGTAGGAGGAGAGGGTGCCCTGCGGCAGCATTTCCTGGATATGGGAATCATTCCCATGGCGGACGTGACCATGGTAAAATATGCACCTATGGGTGACCCTGTTGAAGTCAGGATACATAGCTATGAGCTGACCCTGCGTCTTGCAGATGCTGCCCAGATTCAGATTGATAATGTAAGGGATGAAAAAGAACAGAAACGAGGCAGCCGTGTCAGGGCGATTCCTCATCCAGGTCTGGGCGAGGGCGGTAAATATCATGAAAAAGCAGATGAACATCCCCTTCCGGATAGTGAGCTTCTTACCTTTGCGCTGGCAGGAAACCAGAACTGCGGTAAAACAACCCTGTTTAATCAGTTAACCGGCTCCAGTCAGCATGTAGGCAACTTTCCGGGAGTCACTGTAGACCGCAAGGATGGTATTATCCGTGGGAAAAAGAATACTCTGGTGACAGACCTGCCGGGAATTTATTCCATGTCCCCCTATACCAGCGAGGAAATCGTAACCAGAAGCTTTATTCTGGAACAGCATCCAAAAGGAATTATCAATATTGTGGATGCAACCAATATTGAAAGGAATCTATATCTTACCATGCAGCTGATGGAACTGGATGTTCCTATGGTCCTGGCATTGAATATGATGGACGAGGTAAGGCAGAATGGCGGTTCTGTACGTGTGAACCAGATGGAAGAGGCGCTTGGAATTCCTGTAGTACCTATTTCAGCAGCGAAAAATGAGGGAATCGATGAACTGGTAGCCCATGCGATCCATGTGGCAAAATATCAGGAAAAACCAAAGCGTCTGGATTTCTGCGATGCAAACGATGATGGCGGTGCTGTTCACAGATGTCTTCATGGAATTATGCATCTCATTGAGGATCATGCTCAGCAGGCAGATATCCCGGTACGTTTTGCAGCCAGTAAGCTTGCGGAAGGGGATGAACTGATCCTGGAAAAGCTTGGGCTGGATCAGAATGAAAAAGAAACCCTGGAGCATATTGTAAAGCAGATGGAGACGGAGCGTGGGCTTGACCGGTCCGCGGCGATTGCCCATATGCGCTTTGACTTTATTGAAAAAGTCTGCGCTGAGACCGTGATTAAGCCTCATGAAAGCAAGGAGCATCTGCGCAGTCAGAAGATGGATAAAATACTTACAGGCAAATATACAGCCATTCCATGCTTTGCAGGAATTATGGCTCTGGTTTTCTGGCTGACCTTTGGTGTGATCGGAAAGGGACTTTCAGATCTTCTGGATATGGGAATTACCTGGCTGACTGCAGTGGTGGATCAGGCAATGACTGCCTGGAACGTAAATAATGTGCTTCATTCTCTTGTAATTGACGGTATTTTCAATGGAGTTGGAAGTGTGCTCAGCTTTCTGCCGATTATCGTCACCCTGTTTTTCTTCCTGTCACTTCTGGAAGACAGTGGATATATGGCCAGAGTTGCTTTTGTAATGGATAAGCTGCTTCGAAAGATTGGACTTTCCGGACGAAGTATTGTCCCAATGCTTGTAGGCTTTGGATGCACAGTTCCTGGCGTTATGGCAAGCAGAACCCTGCCCTCAGAGCGTGACCGTAAGATGACGATCCTCCTTACTCCTTTTATGAGCTGTTCGGCAAAGCTTCCTATTTATGCTTTCTTTACAGCTGCCTTTTTCCCGAAATACGGTGCACTGGTAATGATAGCACTTTATTTCGGCGGAATTATTATGGGAATCCTGATGGCACTGATTTTTGGAAAAACCATGTTTAAGGGAGAAGCGGTTCCCTTTGTAATGGAGCTTCCTAATTATCGTCTTCCAGGTGCAAAAAACGTTGGCCAGCTTCTTTGGGAAAAAGCAAAGGATTTTCTTCAGAGAGCCTTTACTGTTATTTTTGTGGCAACCATTGTGATCTGGTTTTTACAGACCTTTGATCTGCATTTGAATATTGTGACAGATTCCAAAGACAGTATTCTTGCAGTACTTGCCGGATTTATTGCACCGGTATTTAAGCCTCTTGGCTTTGGAGACTGGAGATTTTCCACAGCTCTTGTAACAGGTTTCATGGCAAAGGAGAGCGTGGTTTCCACATTGTCCATATTATTTGGAAGCACAGCGGCACTGGTGGAGGTGCTTTCTCCGCTGGCAGCAGTGTGCCTTCTTACCTTCTGCCTTTTATATACGCCTTGTGTAGCCGCGATTGCTTCTGTGAAACGTGAGCTTGGCGGAAAATGGGCAGCTGGAGTGGTGATCGGACAATGTGTGATCGCCTGGATTGCGGCATTTTTGGTAAAAATCGTCGGCGTTTTGATCGGATTTTGAGAAAAATGACTATTTTTCATTTTTGTTAAAAATAATATTGACTATTGGTCATTTTGGGTTATACTATAGTACGAAAGAAATGAATTTAAGGAGATGACATCAATGGTCAAAGTAGGAAAATGGATAGCCAAGCATAAGGTCCTGGTGCTTTTGATCGGACTTTTGCTGGTAATCCCGTCTGTGATCGGAATCGCAGAGACGAGAGTAAATTATGATCTGTTAAGTTACCTGCCGGATACCCTTGAGACGGTAAAAGGTCAGGATATTCTGGTGGATGAGTTTGGTATGGGCGCCTTTTCCATGGTAATTGTGGAGAATATGGATATGAAGGATGTCCAGAAGCTGGAAGAGAAATTCAGTGAAGTAGAGCATGTAAAGGATGTTCTCTGGTATGATGATGTGGCGGATATCACTCTTCCGGTAGAGATGGTTCCTGAGAAGTACAGAAAGGTATTTATAAATGGCGATGCAACCATGATGCTGGTTTTGTTTGATAATACCACATCTTCAGATACTTCCATGGAAGCTATCACAGAATTACGTAAGATTGCCAACGAGCAGTGCTTCCTCAGTGGCATGACAGGAGTTGTTACAGATATTAAGAACATTGCCATGCAGGAGCTGCCGATTTACGTTGTGATCGCAGCAGTACTCAGTCTGATCATTCTGGAGCTGACAAGCGGATCCTTTGTTGTTCCGTTTTTGTTCCTGCTCAGTATCGGACTTGCTATTCTTTACAACCTGGGAAGCAATGTTATTTTAGGCGAGACTTCTTATATTACGCAGGCACTTACCGCGGTACTTCAGCTTGGTGTTACCATGGATTATTCCATTTTCCTTCTGAACAGCTATGAGGAAAATAAGAAGCGTTTTCCTGGAGAAAAGGACCGTGCCATGGGGCATGCCATTGCAAATACTTTTAAGTCTGTAGCTGGAAGCTCTGTTACCACAGTAGCCGGCTTCGTTGCACTTTGTGTTATGACCTTTGCTCTTGGACGTGACCTTGGTATTGTTATGGCAAAGGGCGTTATTATTGGTGTTATCTGCTGTGTTACCATTCTTCCGGCACTGGTTCTGTTTTTTGACAAGCCCATTGAGAAGACACAGCATAAGCTGCTTCTTGCCAGACTGGATAAACCGTCTGCATTTATTACGAAGCATTACAAGCTTTGGACTGTGATTTTCCTGGTGCTTCTGTTCCCGGCTATTTATGGAAACAATCATACAAAGATTTACTATAATATTGCAGAATCCCTTCCATCCACTTTGGATTGCAACATTGCCAATGATGAGCTGGAGAAAACTTTCGCAGTAGGCAATATCCATATGATTATGATGGATAAGAATATGGACTCCAAGCAGAAACAGCAGATGTTAAATGATATTGATAAGGTTGAGGGTGTGAAGTGGAGTCTGGGTATGAATTCCCTGATCGGACCTACCGTTCCGGAGTCTATGATCCCGGATGATCTGAAGAAGATTTTCAAAGGAGATCAATATGAGCTTGCATTTGTATGCTCTGAATATGGTTCTGCTACAGATGAGGTAAATGCCCAGCTTGCAGAAATTGATAAAATAGTAAAGAAATACGATAATACTGCAATGGTAATCGGTGAGGCACCGCTTATGAAAGATCTTCAGGATACCACAGATGCCGATCTGGTTCGTGTAAATGTAATCTCCATCGGTGCCATTTTCCTGATCATTATGATTATCTTTAAATCAATTTCCCTTCCGATCATTCTGGTTGCGGTTATTGAGTTTGCGATTTTTGTCAATATGGCCATTCCGTACTATCAGGGAATCAGCCTTCCGTTCGTTGCAAGTATTGTTATTGGTGCCATCCAGCTGGGTGCAACCGTTGACTATGCGATCCTGATGACTACCCGTTATCAGAGAGAGAGACAGCACGGTAAGAATAAGATGGAAGCCATCAGCATTGCACATAAGACCAGCATGCCATCCATCATCAGCAGTGGTCTCAGCTTCTTCGCAGCGACCTTCGGTGTTTCCTGCTATTCACAGGTTGAGATGATCGGTTCTATCTGTACACTGCTTGCTCGTGGTGCCATCATCAGTATGGTAGTTGTACTGTTTATCTTACCTGCCATGTTCATGATCTTCGATAAACTGATCTGTGTTACATCAATTGGCTTCCTTGGAGATAAAAAGGCGGCCAAAGCGAAATAAAACATAATCAGACGCCATGGGAGCTCTGATTACGCGCAGAACAGCCGGCTTTGGAAGAAATCCCGTTACGGTTCGTTCCGTGATCAGCAACACGCTTCGCGATGCATAGAAATCCTGCTTCAGCAAAATGAGGCAGGATTTTTTTGTTGAATAAAGGAGAAGAAAACGTTATAATTGTGTTGCATTTTAGAGCCTGTTTGAAAAAACATTCCCGCAAATTGTGACGCACATTTTGCAGAATGCCTTTTTCAAACACGTTTTAGGAAATGGAGTGATTTGTACATGACATTAGAAGAAATCCTTGTCCAGGTGCAAATGGGAGGACTTTCTCCGGAAGCAGCAGGAAAGCTGATTCGACAGGATGGCTACAAGGAAATGGATTATGCCAAGCTGGATACGGGGAGAAAAGCCCGCACTGGTTTTGCAGAGGTGATTTACTGTAGCAATAAGGCAGATGCCCATTTGCTGAAAATATTTGAACGTTTATATATGGAAGAGGGAGAAGTACTTGGAACAAGGGCTTCCCAGGCACAGTATGAGCTGGTGAAGGAGAAGTTTCCAGAAGTTCAGTATGACCCTGTTTCCAGAATCCTGAAAATTGAGAAACCAGATAAGATTCATGAGGGAAAGGTGGCTGTCTGTACAGCAGGCACTGCAGATATTCCAGTGGCCGAGGAAGCAGCACAGACTGCAGAATATTTTGGAACTTACGTGGAACGAATTTATGATGTTGGTGTAAGTGGAATGCACAGGCTGTTTTCCAGGCTGGAGATCATTCAGGACGCGAATTGTGTTGTGGCTGTGGCTGGCATGGAGGGTGCTCTTGCCAGTGTTATGGGTGGTCTTGTAAGCCGACCGGTGATCGCGGTGCCTACGTCTGTAGGATATGGAGCGAATTTCCATGGATTATCAGCACTTCTGACCATGATCAATTCCTGTGCCAATGGAATTGCCACCGTGAATATTGACAATGGATATGGAGCCGGATATCTGGCAACGCAGATGAACCGGCTGGCGCTTGGTAAGTAAGAGACACAAATTGAAAAGCAATTTGATAAATTTGTAACGAGGAGAATTATGGGAAAATCATTATATCTGGAGTGTTATTCCGGAATCAGTGGTGATATGACAGTGGCAGCACTGCTGGATCTGGGAGCAGATCAGAAGGTGCTGGAGGATGTACTTGAAAGTATTCCGGTGCAGGGATTTGAGATAAAAGTAAGCAGGGTGACGAAATCCGGGATTGATGCCTGTGATTTCGATGTAATCCTGGATGCAGAGATAGACGGACATGACCATGATATGGAGTATCTGCATGGACATGATCATAGTCATACGCATGGGGCAGAAGAACATAATCACAGTCATACGCATGAGGCAGAAGAACATAATCACAGTCATACGCATATGGCAGAAGAACATAATCACCAGTATGAGCATAGCCATGAGGCAGCTGCAAAGAATGTGGCAGCACATGGACATGATCATGGAGATGAGATAGCAGCACATACTCACGAGCCCCATCGTCATCACAAACATCGCGGTATGAACGAAATCTGTCAGATACTTGCTGACACAAAGATGACTGACAGTGCCAGAGGTATTGCCCTTAAAATTTTTCAGATCCTGGCAAGGGCAGAAGCAAAAGCCCACAATGTTCCGGTGGAGGAGGTGCATTTCCACGAAGTTGGAGCTGTGGATTCCATTGTAGATATTTTGTCCGTGGCAGTCTGCCTGGACAATCTTGGAATTACAGAAGTCATTGTACCTGTATTATGTGAAGGAATGGGTACGGTCCGCTGCCAGCATGGCATTTTACCAGTTCCGGTTCCAGCGGTAACCCATATTGTACAGCAGTGTGGCCTGAATCTGCGGATCACTCCGGTACAGGGTGAACTGGTAACTCCTACAGGTGCGGCAATTGTGGCAGCAGTACGTACTTCCTGCAAATTACCGGAGACCTTTGCAATTGAGAAAACAGGTATCGGAGCTGGCAAGAGGACGTATGAGTGCCCGGGAATCCTGCGTGCAATGCTGATTCACCCGGAAGAATCCCATAAACCGGAAAAAGCGGTGGGAATTCCGGCAGGAAATGAAAGTGCGGCAAATGAAACTGCCAAAATTCAGACCGGTGTTACGGAAAGCGCGGATTGTGCAGATTACATCTACAAGCTGGAAACAAACATCGATGACTGCAGCGGTGAAGTACTTGGCTTTGTCATGGAGAAGCTTTTTGAGGCCGGTGCAAGGGATGTGCATTATACTCCTGTATATATGAAGAAAAACCGTCCTGCATGGCTTCTTACCGTAATCTGTAAGGAAGAAGATGTCCCGGGAATGGAAGCTTTGATTTTTGCAGAAACTACCAGTATTGGTATCCGCAGGGTCAAGATGGAGCGCACGATTTTGCCCCGGAGAAAGCGGAAAGTAATGATTCCCTTCGGTGAGGTGGAAGTGAAAATCTGCGGTTCAGAAGGAGCAGAGAAATGCTATCCGGAGTATGAAAGCCTGGCGGAAATCTGCAGAAAGACTGGAATTTCTTATGCAGAAGCCTACCAGATGGCAGTAGATGCAAGTAAGAATCTGGAATGATTGATGTTATTGGTCACGGAGTAACACAGTAACTGATTGATCGCTTCCAGGTTAAATCGCAATATTGCAACCTGGGAAAGAGTATGTTACAATACAGTTTGGCTTTTTTCCAAAAAGAAGTTTATATACGAATGCTTTGGATAAAACAGAAAGCCAAATTTTTCAAAATATAATGGAGTGAATATGAAGAAATATTTAGATAATCTCAGACAGTATCAGTTCCTGTTAAGTGAATTGGTCAAAAAAGGAATCAAGCTGAAATATCGTCGTTCCTACCTTGGTATTTTGTGGTCCATGCTAGAACCACTGCTTTCCATGGTGGTACTGACAATTGTCTTCGGAACCCTGTATGGAAACACGGACAAAACATTCCCTGTATACATTCTTTCCGGACGTCTTCTGTACAGCTTTTATTCCTCTGCAACCAAAGCTGCGCTGAAATCCATCCGATCCAATGCAGCAATGATCAAGAAAGTGTATGTACCGAAATATCTGTATCCACTTTCAACTGTAATTTATAATTATATTATTTTTCTGATCTCCCTGGTTGTGCTTGCCATTGTAGGCGTGATCCTGGGTGTGAAACCGACTATTTATCTGCTTCAGGCACCGGTTGCCCTGCTCATCATTCTGATCCTTTCCTACGGAAGTGGAATGTTCCTTGCAACTATCGGTGTATTTTTCAGAGATATTGAGTACCTCTGGTCTGTTGCCCTGATGCTGATCATGTATACATGTGCCATCTTCTATTATCCAAGCAAGCTGCTGAAGAGTGGCTGGGCATGGATCCTGAAGTTCAATCCGCTGTACTGTACCATTCAGATTTTCCGATCTGCAATATTCGGAGAGCCTATGTATGCGCCATATGTAATTTATGCAGCTGCATTCAGCGTAGTGATTACCATCATCGGACTTGTATGCTTCAAGAAAAAACAGGATAATTTTATTCTGTACATCTAGAACCTGTTTGAAAAATCATTCCCTGCAGAAAGTATTTTTCAAACACGCTCTAAACTACCATTTACAGGAACATGTTAAGGAGAAAATATGAGCAAGACAGCCATTGAAGTCGATAACGTAAGTATGAAGTTCAACCTGAGCCGTGAGAAGGTTGACAGCTTAAAAGATTATATATTTAAAACCATTAAGAGAGAAATCCAGTACAATGAATTCTGGGCTTTGAAGAATGTAAGCTTCAGCGTGGAAAAGGGAGACCGTGTAGGTATCCTTGGTCTTAACGGAGCTGGAAAAAGTACTCTTCTGAAGGTGATTTCCGGTGTATTCAAGCCTACAGAGGGTCATGTGGACAAACATGGGAAAATGGTTCCCCTTCTGGAACTTGGCGCTGGTTTTGACCCGCAGTATACAGGAAAAGAGAATATTTACCTGTATGGTGCCATGCTTGGATATACCAAGAAATTTATTGACAGCAAATATGATGAGATTGTAGAATTCTCTGAACTTCAGAAATTCATGGATGTTCCGGTGAAAAATTATTCCTCCGGTATGAAATCCAGACTTGGCTTTTCCATTGCCACAGTAGTAGAACCGAAGATCCTGATCCTGGACGAGGTCCTTTCCGTAGGTGACGCCAAGTTCCGTAAAAAAAGTGAAAAGAAGATCATGAGTATGTTTGACTCAGGTGTTACCGTCCTTTTTGTATCCCATTCTCTGGAACAGGTACAGCGCCTTTGCAATAAGGCCATGATTCTGGAAAAAGGCAAGCTGATCGCATACGGCGACATTGATCCGATCTCTGAGCAATACAGTAAAATGATAGGTGGCTGATCATGAAAAAGGAATTAACCCGGGAAGTTTCCAGATATGACAAGCTGATAAAGCGTTTAGAAGGTGAAAAATGAAAATCCTGCAGGTAGGGCTGGGAAATAATCCTGGCGGTATGGAAGCATTTGTAATGAATTATTTCAGGGAACTGGCCAGACAGGGAGTATCCTTTGATTTTGTATCCATGTATGGAACGATTGCTTATGAGAAAGAAATCCTGGAGCTTGGTGGACGGGTTTTTTATGTTCCCAATATAAAAAAAGATTACTTTGGCTATATAAAGGCCTTTCGGAAGCTCCTTTCCCGGGAGAAGTACGATGTCGTGCATGTGAATATGCTTTCAGCAGCCAATATCGTACCACTTCGCCTGGCGAAGCAGGCAGGAGTGAGAAAGGTGATCGCACATTCCCATAACGCTTCAGCACCGGGAATTGTGCGTAAGCTGATGGATGGCGTGAATCGTCCAAGAATGAAGCATTATGTGAATGAGAAGTTTGCCTGTTCCGAAAAAGCAGGCAGATGGTTGTTCGGAGATAGGGCTTTTGAACGGGGCGAAGTAACTTTGGTTGCAAACGCAATTGAGACAGATAAATATGGCTTTTCAGAGTCAAACAGGCGGAAAATCAGAGAAAAGCTGGGGATTTCTGGGGATGCCCTGGTAGTAGGGCATGTAGGCAGGTTTCAGGTTCAGAAGAATCATGAGGCCATTCTTCGTATTTTCCATGAAATCCAACGAAAAGAGCCGGCTGCAAGGCTTTGCCTTATTGGTGACGGCGAATTAAAGGAACAGATCCAGGAGCAGGCTAAAAAGGCGGGTGTCCTGGATAAAATCATATTTACGGGAGTATGTCAGGACGTGGAGCGGTACTTAAGCGCCATGGATGTTTTCCTGTTTCCTTCTTTATTTGAAGGACTTCCATTCACTCTTCTGGAAGCTCAGGCCAATGGCCTGCCCTGTGTGATTTCAGACCAGATCACAGGAGAAGCAGTACTCTCCCGGGAAAATGTGACAATGATTTCCCTGGCAGAAAGCCCGGAGAAATGGGCCAAAGCTGTATTTAAGATGAAGGAAGCCGGGAGAATCGAAAGAGAAGAAGCGGCCAGAAGGCTGGCAGAAGCAGGATTTGACATCCATAAGGAAGGGCAGAAGCTGATGCTTCTGTATGGCAGATAAGCTGACTGAGAAAGCTTTAGAGCGTGTTTGAAAAAGGCTTTCTGCAAGATGTGCGTCACAATTTCTAGACCGCAACCATTTAAAGAGCAGGAGAATAGGAATGGAAAAAATAGATTTTGTGCTCACCTGGGTGGACGGCAGTGACCCTGACTGGCTTGCACAGCGCAGGAAATATCAGCCTGGCAGGGGAACTGACGCCGGGGAGAGCAGATACCGCGACTGGGACAATCTTCAGTACTGGTTCCGCGGTGTGGAGAAATTTGCTCCCTGGGTAAATAAAATATATTTTGTTACATGGGGACATGTTCCAAAGTGGCTGAATACAGCTCATGAGAAGATTCAGATTGTAAAGCATGAGGATTTTATGGCGCCTGCTTATCTTCCTACCTTTAATATTAATTCCATAGAACTGAATCTTCACCGAATAAAAGGATTGTCAGAGCATTTTGTCTTTTTTAATGATGATATGTTTCTCATTGATTCCGTGAGACCGGAAGATTTTTTCAAAAACGGATTTCCCTGTGACTGCTGTATTGAGACCGCCCTTGTGCAGGACAATATCCGCAATCCTTTTGCCAATATTCTTATGAATGATGCAGCTCTTGCCAATATGCATTATAATAAAAAAGAAGTGATCAAAAAACAGGCAAAAAAATGGTTTAGCCCGGCTTATGGAGCAATGCTCTTCCGCAATGTGCTGATGCTGCCTTATCGTGAATTTTCCAGTTTTAAATATTCACATCTTCCAAGTCCTTTTTTGAAAGCAACCTATTGGAAAGTATGGGACGAAGAAGGCGCTGTTCTGGATGAGGTTTGTAAAAATCGTTTCCGCACAGTATTCGATGTAAATCAGTACGTGATGAAATACTGGCAGTACATGGAAGGAAAATTCACGCCCCAGTCATCGAAGCTTGGAAGATTTTATACCATAGGAAAACATGATCAGCAGATTCACCATACCATTCGCAGACAGGCGTGTAAGATGATCTGCCTTAATGATGATGTGAATGTGGGTGATTTTGAGAAGCAGAAGAAAGAAATTCAGAGAAGCTTTGAAGTGATTTTTCCGGAGAAATCGTCTTTTGAGATGTAATTGCAGAAAGCCTTTTTCAAACAGGCTCTGGTGTATCGTAATTTTATCAGGCAAATTATAGAAACGAGGGTAAGAGATGACAAAGGATTCCCTTAAAAGGAAAATAAAAGAAGAGGGTCTGGCTGGAAGTGTTCTTTATTATCTGGGCCGCTTTTGTTCAAAGGCGGAGCTTGCCCTGGTGGGAAAATGGTTCGGGAATCACGGGAAGCTCCGTCAGAACTGTATTGTGTTGAAAAACCGTACCATGCAGGACATGACAGACAATCCCAGGGCTTTTTATGAATATTTGATTCAGAATAAAATAAATGAGAACCATCAGATTATCTGGATGGTTTCCGATAAGAAAAAATGTGAGAAACTGAAATACAAGAATGTTAAATTTGTAACAGCAGAGAATAAATATGGCTGGTCCAGCCCCCTTGCTTATTATTATGGCGCTGTTGCAGGATTTTTTTTCTATACAAACAATACAGCTTACCTGAATTTTTACCATTGTAAAGGGCAGACCACAGTGAACATGTGGCATGGCTGCGGCTATAAGGATGCAGCCAAAGACAACAAGCCGCCTGCAGGAAAAAGCATGATGCATTTTGACCATGCCATGGTGCCGGGACCTGTGTTTGTGGAAACAAAATCCCGTTACTGGAACTGTGAGAAAGAGAAGATTCTTGCCCTTGGCTATCCAAGATATGACTGGATGCTCCATCCATCTGTCAGCCGTGGGGAGGCGCTGGAGAAGCTTTTTTCCCATAAGGATATGAAAACCGTGATCTGGATGCCTACTTTCCGAAAAAGTGAGGTGCTGATCAGCGCAGAGAATGAAATTGAACTTCCCTTTCAGCTTCCTGCATTGGAGAGCGAGGCGGAGCTGAAAGCACTGGATGTTCATTTAAGGGAATGCGGAATATTTCTGATCATCAAAAAACATCCCCTTCAGTCTGGCTGGTCCCTGGATGAAGGTGCGTATACCAATATCCGTTATGTGACAGAAGAAATGCTTCAGAAATCGGGCATTCAGCTGTATGAACTGGTGGGACTTATGGATGGACTGATTTCGGATTATTCCTCCATTGCAGTAGACTATATGCTTCTTGACCGACCTCTGGGCTATGTGCTCACAGACCTGGAAAGCTATCGAAATACAAGAGGATTTGTATTTGAAAATCCGGAAGCATATATGCCAGGTGAGAAGATTTACAATTTAGAGGATCTGAAGGACTATTTTTCCCATATCGCAGTGGGAGAGGATCCTTTTAAAGAAGAGAGAAGAAGATTATTGCCTGCAATGCACACTATGCCAAAGAAGTCAGGTTACTGCGAGGCACTTGCAGAGTATTTGAATATAAAGTAAAATAAAAGCAGAAGTTACCCATCCAAAAAGGTTCTAGTACATCATTTCGTAAATAATTATATCAATCGGATTCACAGACAAGTGAGTGGTATAGTTATTTAGAAAACAATGTGCTATGATTATTTTTTTGAAAAAAACAGATACAGGAGAGGGATAAATGGGAAAGGTAATCGGATACACACAGGGAACTTACGATATGTTTCATATCGGTCATCTGAACCTGATCAAAAATGCTAAGAGAAGATGTGATTATCTGATCGTAGGCGTAAATACAGATGAGCTTGTGGAAAGCTATAAGAATAAAAGACCTATCGTGCCATTGGAAGAGCGGGCTGAGATCGTCCGGTCTATTAAATATGTGGACGAGGTGATCATCACGAATACCCTTGATAAAAAAGAAATCTGGGATAAGATCCGTTTCGATGAAATTTATATCGGAGATGACTGGAAGGGAAATGAGCGCTGGGAGCGCACCGGGAAAGAGATGGAAGCCCTGGGAGCCAGGCTGGTTTATCTTCCCTACACCAAAGATACTTCTTCTACAATGCTTCGTGAGAAACTGAAAGAGTATTAATGCGGACTGATTTAGAGCCTTTTTTAAACAGGCTCTGGATTGTAATATATTAAGAAAGGTAAAATCCATGGAAAGAGCACAGAGAATTCTAAAGAAATTTTCAAAAATCCTGAAAGAGCAGGGCGCAGGACCTTTGTTCACCACATTCAAAGGCTATGTGACTTATGCTTTATATGACCGCTGGAAAGTGAGAAGACTTCGTAAATTCCCCCCGCGTATGGTGAAAAACAGAATCCTGTTTGAGACAAATGATGATTTTACAGACAATTGCCGGGCTCTTTTTGATTATATGGTTGCAAATGGATATAATAAAAAATATGAGCTTGTCTGGCTGGTTCATGAGCCGGAGAAGTATAAGAAATACCAGGCGGAGAATGTGAAGTTTGTTCGCAATTTCAAGAAGAACACGACGATCCGCAGGGCAGCAGCTTACCGCTATGCATTGACCTCAGCCTTTATTTTTTACACCCAGGCGTTTAACTGGATCGGAATGGCAAGAAAGGGTCAGACTTTTGTAAATCTCTGGCATGGCTGCGGCTACAAGGCGAACAAGAACAACCGCAAGGTATTTTTCGACTACTGTCTGGTGCCAGGAGATGTGTTTATTGAGACGAAGAAAGAGTTCTTTGGCTGCAGTTCCAGGAAGCTTCTTGCACTTGGCTATCCCCGTTACGATCAGATGATGAAGGGAAGCAACGCCGCAAGAGCATATAAGGAAAAGCTTCTGAAAGCAGCTGACAGTGATAAGCTGATCCTGTGGATGCCTACCTACCGTCATGCAAGCAGCGAGAGACTGAATGAGGAAACGCTGAACAATGAATTTAATATCCCGATCCTGGACGATAAGGAGCGGCTTCTTGCTTTTAATAATTTCTGTCGTGATAATCATGTACTTGTGGTAATTAAGAAGCATTATCTCCAGATTCCATATGACTTTGGAGAAAATGTGCTGACAAATATTGTTTACCTGGAAAATCAGGATCTGGAAGACAATGGCTTGCAGCTTTATGAGTTTATCAACTGTTCGGATGCCCTGATTTCTGACTATTCCTCTGTGGCAATTGATTATCTGCTTCTCAACAGACCTATTGGATTTACCCTGGATGACTATGATGCCTATACGGAGTCCAGAGGATGGGTATTTGAAGATCCACTGGAATACATGCCAGGAGAACATATTTACAATGTACAGCAGTTTGAACAGTTTGTTCTGGATGTCAAAAATGGAAAAGATGACTATGAGAATCAGCGTAAGGCAATTCTTGCAAAGACTCATAATGTAACAGATAATTACTGCAAACGTGTTCTGGATTATTTCAAAATTACGGTATAACAGAGAAAATACGAAAGCCTTTTTTACATGCTTCAGGATTTATCCCGCAAAAGGAGGAAGCCCCTGCAGGGGTGGTATATAACATGAAAATATGTATCTGGATAACAAAAATCTTTGATCTGGGCGGAACCAAGAGAGTGGTTTCCCTGTTGGCAAACGAGCTGGTGAAAGAGCATGAAGTGACGATCATGACTTATGAAGACCGCTTTCGTGAAGACCGCACCATGTATCATTTAAGTGAAGATATTAATGTGGATTTCATTGACAACAGCCAGTTCGTGAATAAGCATCATACCCCGGCTTTCTGCGCCCGCTATCTGGTGAAGAAGCTCAATGACAGATCTGGTATGTTTAATAAAAAAAGCTTGAATTCCATTCTTGCAGAAGCAATTTTTCCCCAAAAAACAAGAGAGAAATGGGTGGAATATTTTAATTCCCAGGATTATGACGTGATCCTTACCACAGCATCCCTAAGCCTGAGACTTGCCATGATCGCGCCCCGGCTGAAAGCCGCAACCATCGGGTGGCAGCATAACTGCTATGACGGATATCTTCATGTGAAGCCTGTCGTTTTCTGGCAGCAGGAGAACCTTCTTCAGCAGTATCTCCCAAATCTGGACCGCTACATTGTGTTGAGTGATTATGATAAGCGCGATTATATGGAGAAGCTTGGAATAGATTGTGAAGTAAAAATCAATCCCAGAAGCTTTGTCAGTGAAAAGAAGTGCGATGTGAAATCAAAACGTTTTCTCATGGCGACCCGTTTCGTATATGCCAAAGGACTGGATCTGATGATGGAATCCTTTGAAGAGTTCTGCAAAGAGGATTCGGAGTGGGAGCTTGATATCATCGGAGACGGAGATCTTTTTGACCAGATCAGAGCAGACGCGAAGAAGCGTCATCTGGAGAAGCGTGTCCATTTTGTAGGATATACCAATGAGCCTGAGAAGTATTATCTGAATTCTTCTGTTTTCCTTCTTCCATCCAGATGGGAAGGCTGGCCTATGGTGATTATGGAAGCCTTTGAGTTCGGTCTTCCGGTAATCGCTTATCATATGGGCGCCATGGATCTGATCATTGATGATGGAAAGACTGGTTTCCTTCCTGAAGCGTTTGATCCCCACAAATTTGCCCAGGCCATGCTGAAACTGGCACATGATGAAGAGCTTCGTGCCCGGATGTCTGCGAATGCCATTGCCAAGTCTGATGATTTCTCTATTGACAAGGCTGTGAAAGAATGGGACGGACTTTTTGAACGTGTAGTTGCGAAGAAGAGGGGGAAGTGACATGAAGATCACCGTGAACAACCTGAAGAAGCTGGTGAAAAGGATGGTCCGCCCGGATGAAAATTCCGGTAAAGAGAAGGACACTTTTGAGGCTGCCTTAAAGAGAGCCAGGGATGAGGCTAAATACAATCTTACTGAGGAGCTTCGGGAGAAGTACGCGGATTTTCTTGACAGTCCCATAAAAGAAAAATGTATACTATATGAGGCTTTTGGGGGCAGAGGCATGACCTGCAGCCCTCATGCCATTTTCAAGTATTTGCTGACCCAGACAGAATTTCAGGAGTATCTCCATGTCTGGGTCATTGACGATTTTTCGGATAATGAACCATGGATGGGACTTTACAGGGATTATCCAAATGTGAAATTTATTAAATTCCAGTCTGTAGAATACAGGGAATATCTGGCTACAGCCAAATATCTGATCAATAATGTAAGCTTTCCCGGATATTTTACCAAACGCAAGGAGCAGATATTTGTGGATACCTGGCATGGAATCCCGTTAAAAACCATCGGATTTGACATTCCGGCAGGCAAGGTGAGTGCAGGAAATACAGTAAGGAATTTCCTTGCAGCAGACTATCTGATCGCGCCCAATCATTTTATGACAGAGATTTATGAGAATGCGTTCAAAATGAAAACTATTTATCCCGGAAAAATTCTGGAAATCGGGCAGCCCCGTAATGACAGCTATTTTCACACAGACCGGGAGGCCATATTTAAAAAGCTGCAGATGGCAGGCGTGGAGGCAGATCCAAAGAAGAAGCTGATCCTTTATGCGCCTACCTGGAAGGGCAGCAGGTATTCCAGCCCGGATACCAGCCTGGATGCCTATGAGAAGATGATCCGTACCATCGAGGAGAATGTGGATACCAGGGAGTATCAGGTGCTGGTGAAGCCTCATCAGATTGTATACTACCACATTAAAGACACAGTAGGGATAACCGGTCAGTATATTCCTGCAACCGTAGATACCAATGAGCTTCTTCGTGCTACAGATGTTCTGATTTCCGATTATTCCAGTATTTATTTTGACTATCTGGTATCGAAGAAGCCCATTTTGTTCTTTATCCCGGATCTTGCAGAATATAAGAATTACAGAGGCTTATACTTCGGAATTGATAAGCTGCCGGGTCCTGTTGCAGAAACTTATGAGCAGCTTGGAGATTATGTGAAGGATGCCGAAAGAGCCATGGAGCCATACCGGAAGGTTTACGAAAGGGAAGCAGCCTGGGCGTGTCCGCAAGATGACGGAGAGGTCTGCCGCCGTCTTGCAGACATTGTGTTCCACGGAAAAGAGGATTCCCGGTGCATATCCTGTCAGAATGAGGCACAGCCGCCAAAGAAAAAGCTTCTGATGTATGCCGGTGATTTTTCGGAGGGAGATGAAACCGAAGCATTTCTTGGACTTGCAGAGAATCTGGATTTTCAGAAATACGATGTTACCCTGCTTGTGTGCGGTGGTGGAGATGAGTTTGCGGAAGAACAGATCATAGGTCTTCCTGCCGGGCTTCGGATCCTTTACCGTGGTCAGCCTTTTAACGGAAAAGCGGAGGAAATCGCGAAGAATGAGCTGTTTTTGAAGGGGAAAATAAAAGATATTCCACATGCTTTTTACAAGAGAGAGGCAAGGCGCCTGTTTGGAGATGCGAAATTCGACTATGCAATTGACCTTACCGGGAAAAAGAGCCTGTTTTCAGTGGTGGCAAAGGAGATGGAGGGCGTTCGGTTTTTCCAATACAATGCACGTTTTGTCAGGGAAAAACAGATTGCAAAGGAGCTGGCAGGCCAGCAGGTAATCGTATCTGCCACAGAAAGCTACTTTATCGCCAGATACCAGGGAAGCAATCCAGCTGTTATTACCGTGGAAGCCATTCCGGCACCGGATACAGAGAAAATCAATTATATCTGTATGTACCAGCAAAAAGCCCAGAACGTTCTGAAAGCCTTTTGTCGTCTGGAGAAAAATACCTGTCTTTACATTACTGGAAAAGGGAAAGGGTATCAGAAGCTGAAAGCTATGGTTTCAGATCTTCACCTGGAGGGAAGGGTAATCCTTACCGGATGGCTGGAGAAACCCTTTGCATTTATGAATCTGTGCGATTATTTTATCTGCCCGGAAGGGGAAGAAGAAAGCCTGGGTACCCTTGCTGCAAAAACCATAAATATGAAGCTGCTGGCAGAAGACTGCGCAACAGAGATGCCTTACAGCTTCCAGGCCAGATCCTGGAATCAGGAACAGAGTGAGAAGCTGGATGAGCTGATAGAAGGTAAGAGGACTTCAGATGAATGAGATAGAGAAGATTTTGAAAGATAATATGGAGGATTATGAGAGCGTGAAGCGTCAGGCTCTGAAATTCATCCATGAGAATAAGAAAGAACTTTCCAAAAACTATGCCTGCGCAGAGGTATGCGGAAATCCGGTGGATGCTTCCCATTTTTTCTTTCTTATAGATGAAAAAAAGTCTGGCAGTGATCTGTTGCTGGAAATGCTGGACTATGCGCTGAAGAATTATGTTTCCTCTGAGAAGGCGAGTGTTACGGCCTGCATAAAAGGCGGTTTTCATCTGGTGAAAAAAACAGGTGTGGACTATGTAAAAGAGGAAAGTCGTGAATATCTGGAGGCGCTTTCCCAGGCCGGTTACATTATTGGTAATATGGTTCTGCCTGGCTTTTTTGTGAAAAAAGAAACACAGGTTTATTTTAATCCCATGCTGGAAATTTATGATATGAAGTCTGTGGAGACAGCAGAGTTTCTCTCAGTTACGGCAAGGGAGCTTCTGAAAACAGATTATATCTGCGCTCCGTCTAAGAGTAAAGCAAAGGAAGCATGGCTGGAAAAATGCACCCTGGGAAAAGTCTATGATGGAAAAGTGATCATAGAGAAAAAGGAAGGATTAAAAGAAGGCAGAGGCAGTCTTCTGGAGTGTATCCGAAGTCAGAATGCAGTGCCTGGAATGGAGTTTTTCTCCCTTCGAAATCCGGAGGAAAGAAAGAAAGTCCTGATCCTTAGCAGCTGGAAAGCCGGGCGGGAGGCTAAGCTTGTTGTCCGAAAGCTTGCAGACAGTATGGACAGGGAAAAATATGATACGGTTATTTATAGTGGCTGGCTTGGAAGCAGGGGAGATGTGAAAGAATTTCTCGCCTTTGAAAAAGAGATTCCAAAAGTGATGGGCGCAGGAAGGATGACTCTGAGTGAGGAGGATTTCCTGAATTACCGTATGATTGAGAAAAATCCGGCTCTTTATCTGGAAAATCCGGAAATACGAAGATATATGCGAATGCTTGCCAGAAGAGAGTGGGGCAGGCTGTTCGGCAGCAGTTCCTGGGATGTGGTGATCATGGCTGGAAGTACAGGGTATCTGCCATATTATCTGGCAGCAGAGGCACCGGCAAAAATGAAAGTTCTGGTGGATCTTGATTTTCTGCCTTACATCCATGAAAAATATCCGGCAAGATGGCGAAAAGCCCTTACCGTATTTGACCGGATATATGCTCCGGCAGATTGCCAGCAGCTGGGAGACTACGGAAAGGAAAACCGCCTTCGAATAATGCGCCTTCCGGTACTTGCTGCAGCCAGACCAGAAGAGAACCAGGTGGAAACGGTTTCCTACAATGGTGAGACTTACCTTGTGTGTGGGAAATGGAACCTGCAGGGAGAACGTATTTCCATGAAGCTGGTACAAAAGCCGGTTCCGGGAAGTATTCTGGTAAATGGTGAGCTTGCACCAACTGCAGAGCAGAAAAAAGCATTGGAGCAGCTATCGAAGGTGCACAGGATTTATGTGCTGGGGGCACAGAGCGCCGCCTATAAAAGCTTTTTGCCAGAAGCAGTGATCCTGGATGGATATGTGAAAAAAGAACTGTATCTGCAGCCTGCAGCCTGGGAATTTTTTGGAGCTTTTGAGAGTTATGTAGGAAACCAGGCCTTGGAATATGATGCATTGGAAAGAATATGTAAAACTTTTGGAGTGAAGGAGGACATTCCTTGATTCGTTCAGGGAGTGTTCTTTTTTTATAAAATGGGGGAAAGTATGAATACGAAAAACAAAACCGGGAAATTCCGGATCATTTTCCGTTTCCTGAAAGGAAATATCCGGTTCTTTGTGGGGACGCTATTATTTTCGGTGCTGTTTACAGCATGTAATGCGTTGATCCCACAGATCGTGAAATACACAGCAGACCATATTCTGGTGCTGGATGGAATTCCGGATGGTCTGAATGTGCGGCAGACACTGCTTCTGGCAGCACTTCTGGTAGCTGCTTCGGCAGTTCTTTCGGGAGTTTTTAATTACTTAAGTAAAATGTGCCTGGCAAAAGGCTCAGAGAATTTCCTGAAATCCATCCGTGACACCTTGTATCACCACACCCAGTATCTGCCTTTTTCCTGGCATGTAAAGCACCAGACCGGGGAGATCATTCAGAGATGTACCTCTGACGTGGAAGTGATCCGTAACTTTGTGTGCAGGCAGCTGCCGGAGGTGTTTCGAATCTGTTTCCTGATCGTACTGTATCTGGGAATCATGTTTTCCATGAATGTGCAGATCACACTGGCTGCGGCAGCTTTTTTCCCGGTGATCATCGGTTATTCCTGCTATTTCTATTCCAGGATCGGGAAACGTTTTCAGGATGCTGATGAGGCGGAGGGGGCACTTTCCAGTACCGTGCAGGAGAATCTGACTGGAGTTCGTGTAGTGCGTGCTTTTGGTAGAGAAAAGTATGAAATCGACCGGTTTGATGAGAAAAATAATGCCTACTCCAATTTATGGGTATATCTTGGAAAACTGATGAGCGTTTACTGGGCATCGGGAGATTTGATCACCAACCTGCAGGTGCTGGTGGTTATGGTGACTGGTGTTGTTTTTGCCGTGAATGGACAGATCACATTGGGCGAGTTTATGGCATTTATTTCCTATAATGCGTCCCTGACCTGGCCGGTGCGAAGCCTGGGAAGGATTATTTCAGATATGAGTAAGGCTGGGGTTTCCATGGAACGTGTGGTTTATATTCTGGAGGCTGAGGAAGAGGATGCTGCTGTAAAGTGTGAAGCTAAGTGTACAGACAGAAATGAAAATGCAGAGAATATTGCGAAAAAGAAGAAGGCAGGACAGAGTGAGGCAACTCTGGATTATAAGATTCCTGCGCGGACAGCAGAGCAAACGAGTGAGGATTCCGAAAATAAAGGCTGTGGAGAAAAGCAGACTTTGGGACCTGTCAGTGGAATGAAACCTGCCATGGATGGCGATATCTGCTTCCGCGATGTATTTTTCGGTTATTCTCCAGACCACCCGGTTCTGAAAAATATCAATTTCACAATCCCATCCGGAAGCACCTTTGCAATCCTTGGCACAACTGGAAGTGGAAAATCAACTCTGGTCCATTTACTGAACCGTTTATATGATCTGCCGGAAGACTGCGGCAGTATTACCATTGGCGGTACAGACATTCGTGACATTGACCGTCAGTACCTGCGCCAGAATATCGGCATGGTACTCCAGGAACCGTTCCTTTTCTCCAGAACCATCCGTGAGAATATTGGCATCACAAAGGAGAAGCTTCTGGATGAAGAAATTCGCCATGCAGCGGAGATTGCCTGTGTAGATGAGTCAATTCTTCATTTTACAGACGGATATGACACCATCGTAGGTGAGCGTGGCGTCACTTTGTCCGGTGGACAGAAGCAACGTGTTGCAATTGCCAGAATGCTGATGAAAGAAGCTCCGATCCTGGTATTTGACGATTCCCTATCCGCAGTAGATACGGAGACAGACAACAAGATCCGCAAAGAACTGAAAAAAGAGATGGAGAAAGCAACGGTTATTATGATTTCCCACCGGATCACATCTCTTATGCAGGCTGACTGTATTATTGTGATGGACAAGGGAGAAATCCAGCAGATGGGTACCCATGAGGAACTGATCCACCAGGAGGGACCATACAAAGACATTTATGAGATTCAGATGAACAGTGACATCCGTCTCATGGAAGGAGGTGCAATGTGCGGATAGAAGAAAAAGAATATACAAAATCCATTGATATTTCCATCTGGAAAAAGGTTTTCCCTTTCCTTGCACCCCGGAAAAATGTGCTGATTATGGTAATTGTGATGAATATTCTCTGCTCCGTAGTGGATATTATCATGCCGTTATTTCAGCGACAGGCCATTGATTCCTTTATCGAGAAAAATACTCTGGCAGGACTTGGAGGATTTATTGCGCTGTATATTGCAGTGATCGTCTTTCAGATGTGGTCCGTCATCTGTTTCACCAGAGGCTGCATGACACTTGATGTGGAAACAGGCCGTGATATGAAAAGGGCATTGTTTGTTCATCTTCAGAAGCTGTCTTTTTCCTACTACAATGCAACTCCGGTTGGATATATCCTGTCCAGGGTAATGAACGACGTAGCCAGGATCACAGAGTTGATCGCCTGGGATGTGATCGATATGCTGTGGGCTATCTTTTATGTAGTGGGTGTGTTTGTTGCAATGCTGTTTCTGAACTGGAAACTGGCTTTGGTGATCATGCTGATCGTTCCAGCTATTGCAGTCCTTACCTGGTATTTCCAGAATAAGATCCTCACATGGAACCGTCAGGTGAGAAAAATCAATTCCAAGATCACAAGTGGCTACAACGAAGGAATTATGGGCGCGAAAACTGTGAAATCCCTGGTTGTGGAGGAGAAAAACTTCCGGGAGTTTGCCTCTGTCACTGAGGAGATGAGAAGTGCGTCTATCAAGGCTGCCAGATTAAATGCAATTTATATTCCGCTGGTAGTTTTCTTTGGAGCTCTGGCAACTGCCCTTGTACTGGAGCGTGGTGGCATTATGGTTCTGAATGGAAGTATGGACATAGGAACACTTGCTGCATTTACTGCATATGCAGTTGGAATTTTTGAACCAATTCAGAGGCTTGCAGGAATTTTGTCCCAGTGCATTTCTGCTCAGGCAAATATTGAGCGGGTGACCTCCCTTCTGGAAGAGAAGCCCCAGGTGGTAGACTCCCCAGAGGTTCTGGAAAAGTATGGAGATTTCTTTGATCCCCACAAGGAGAACTGGGAACCCATTAAAGGCGACATTGAGTTTGAAAACGTTTCATTCCAGTATCCCGATGGAAAAGAAGAGGTGCTCAGCAACTTCAACCTGAAAATTCCGGCTGGTACCAATGTGGCAATCGTCGGAGAGACCGGTGCAGGAAAAAGTACGCTGGTGAACCTGGCCTGCCGTTTCTTTGAGCCCACTAAGGGAAGAATCCTCATCGACGACAAAGATTACCGTGAGCGAAGTCAGTTGTGGCTGCACAGCAACATCGGGTATGTGCTTCAGAATCCCCATCTGTTCTCCGGGACTGTGATGGAGAATATCCGTTATGGAAGACTGGATGCCACTGATGAAGAAGTAAAGGCTGCTGCGAGGGCAGTTCATGCCGATGAGGTAGCCGAAAAGCTTGACAAAGGTTATGACAGTGACGTAGGTGAAGGCGGCGACCGTCTCTCCACCGGAGAAAAGCAGCTTCTTTCCTTTGCCCGCGCAGTACTGGCAGATCCCGCCATTTTCGTTCTGGACGAAGCAACCTCCTCTATCGACACCAAAACCGAGCAGCTGATCCAGCAGGCCACAGACAAACTATTGAAAGGCCGCACTTCCTTCCTGATCGCCCACCGCCTGTCCACTATCCGAAACGCCGACCTGATCCTGGTAGTCCGTGACGGCAAGATTGTAGAGCAGGGAAAACACAAGGAACTGTTGGCGAAGAAAGGCTACTATTACCAGTTGGTACGGCAGCAATTTGCGGATGAGGAGTCCAGGAAGGTACTTAGCTAAGTTGCTATTTAGTTGATTAAAAGTTCTTCAATGCGGACGCATTTGGACAATGTGTATTACTCACTCGCCGGCGCAACG
>NZ_JBDGDM010000028.1:0-59169 GCF_040908885.1 Ruminococcus sp. RTP21358st1_G6_RTP21358_211008 | reverse complement strand
CGTCTTAGTCGTAGTTAGTCATTAGCTTGCCGGAACGTTGCGACGCGCGGCGGTGAATATACATTGTGAAATCGCGTACGGGATAACGACCAACCAATTAAATAGCAAAAGAGCGAATTTCCAAGACCTCCCGCCTCTGGAAATTCGCTCTCTCTCGTCACTCTGATTTAAACATTAGCAGTCTTTCTGCCGCAGCACTGTTTATACTTCTTACCGCTTCCGCAAGGACACGGATCATTCGGATAAACCTTAATTTCTTTTCTCTGAACCGGCTTACGAACACTGGAATCATCCTTGTTAGTACCAGTAACCTTAGCCACCTGCTCACGCTCGATTTTCTGCTCCACATGAACATGATACAGCATTCTGACGGTGTCCTCCTGAATGGAGGTGATCATACTGTTAAACATATCAAATGCGGCCATCTTGTACTCAACAACCGGATCTCTCTGTCCATAAGCAGTCAGACCAATACCCTGGCGGAGAATCTCCATGTCATCAATGTGATCCATCCACTTGCTGTCAATGCTCTTCAGAAGGATAACGCGCTCAAGCTCACGCAGCTGCTCTGGCTCCGGGAATTCGGACTCCTTCGCCTCGTAAAGCTTCACAGCCTCCTCCTTGATCAGATGCTTCATCTCATTCTTTTTCTTGCCCTTAACCTTCTCGGCAGTAAGCGGCTCGATTGGGATGATCTGACGAAGTACACTGTTGAATTCATTCAGATCCCACTCTTCAGAATCCACATCATCAGAGAAGCACATATCCACAGCATTATCTACAATATCTGTGATCATCTTGTAGATGGCATCACGCATGTTCTCGCCATCCAGTACCTGGCGGCGCTCTTTGTAGATGATCTCACGCTGCTCATTATTAACCTGGTCGTAATCAAGAAGATTCTTACGGATACCGAAGTTGTTAAACTCGATTTTCTCCTGTGCCTTCTCGATGGCATTGGAAAGCATTTTATGCTCGATCTGCTCATTCTCAGCTACACCAAGGGAAGTGAACACCTTCATCAGACGCTCAGATCCGAACAGACGCATCAAGTCATCCTCCAAGGAAATGTAGAAGCGGGATTCTCCCGGATCTCCCTGACGTCCGGAACGTCCACGCAGCTGGTTATCAATACGTCTGGACTCATGGCGCTCAGTACCGATAATCTTCAGACCGCCGGCTGCTCTGGATACATCGTCGAGCTTAATATCCGTACCACGACCTGCCATATTGGTTGCGATGGTAACTGCTCCTGCCTGACCTGCCTGTGCCACGATTTCAGCCTCAAGCTCATGGAACTTGGCATTCAATACATTGTGCGGAATCCCTTCTCTCTTCAGCATACGGCTGATGAGCTCAGAAGTCTCAATGGTAATAGTACCAACCAGTACAGGCTGCTGCTTCTCATGAGCTTCCTTTACAGACTGGACAACTGCATTGAATTTCTCTTTCTTTGTCATATATACGGCATCGTCTAAATCCTTACGCTGAACCGGCTTATTGGTCGGGATCTCAACAACGTCCATAGCATAGATATCACGGAACTCTTTCTCCTCAGTAAGGGCAGTACCGGTCATACCGCCTTTCTTATCGTATTTGTTAAAGAAGTTCTGGAAGGTGATGGTTGCAAGGGTTTTGCTCTCGCGTTTTACCTTAACATGCTCTTTTGCCTCGATTGCCTGGTGGAGACCATCCGAATAACGACGGCCCGGCATGATACGTCCGGTAAACTCATCAACAATCATAACCTCGTCATCTTTTACAACGTAATCCTGGTCACGGTGCATCAGATTATGAGCACGAAGTGCAAGGATGATATTGTGCTGGATCTCAAGGTTCTCCGGATCTGCAAGATTCTCAATACTGAAGAATTTCTCAACCTTCTTCACACCCTGCTCGGTAAGGTTGACAATCTTATCCTTCTCATTTACAACAAAGTCACCGGTCTCGATAACTTCCTCACCCATGATAGCTGCCATCTTGGTCATCTCATGGCTGGCTTCTCCACGCTCCAGCTGCTGTGCAAGGATATCGCAAACCTCATACAGCTTGGTGGACTTGCCGCTCTGACCGGAAATGATCAGAGGAGTACGAGCCTCATCGATTAAAATGGAGTCGACCTCGTCGATGATACAGTAGTGAAGGTCACGCTGTACCAGCTGCTCCTTGTAGATAACCATGTTATCACGAAGATAGTCAAATCCAAGTTCGTTATTTGTAACATAAGTAATATCACAGTTATATGCCTCGCGGCGTTCTTCCGGCTTCATGTCGTTCAGAACTACGCCTACAGTCAGCCCAAGGAATCTGTGAACCTGTCCCATCTCGTCGGCATCACGTTTCGCCAGGTAATCATTGACTGTGACAACGTGAACACCTTTGCCCTCCAGGGCATTCAGATAGGAAGGCAATGTAGCTACAAGGGTCTTACCTTCACCAGTCTTCATCTCGGCGATACGGCCCTGATGAAGTACGATTCCACCGATGAGCTGTACTTCGAAATGCTCCATTCCAAGTACTCGCTTGGCAGCCTCACGGACGGTAGCAAATGCCTCTGGTAAAAGATCATCCAGGGTAGCTCCCTCTTCCAGGCGTTTCTTAAACTCTCTTGTCTTACCACGAAGTTCTTCGTCGGTTAATTTCTGCATTTCGGGACGCAGATCCTCAATTTTCTTAACGAGAGGCATGATACGCTTAACCTCTCGTTGGCTGCGGGTTCCGAAAACTTTTGAAAACATGTTCATTTAGCTTTTATACTCCTGTCTATCTTTTTAGATGCTATATTGTGTAATATAACTGATTTCATTTCATTTAAAATTATTTATTTTGTTTAACATACCAGTCTATTTTAACACTTTTTGTCATGGAAAACAATAAATATTTGATGAACAAAATATGTCTCCCATATGATATATTAAAGTAAAATGAATTTATACCCCAAATCAGCCTCAAATTATTTTATGTTTTAGGAGAATTTTTATATGATTTATCTTTTTCAGGAACTGGACTTAATTTCAAACGAATTGCTTCACCAGATGATTTTCTCATTGCCTGTTGCACGCAGGGAATATGTTCAGCATTTTAAATTGCCGGAAGACCAGAAGCGTTCTGCCCTGGCCTGGCTGCTTTTGCGTTATGGACTTAAACAGGAATATGGTTTCCGGGAAATCCCGGATTTCCAGAAAACCTCTTCTGGGAAACCATTTTTCCGTGGGGAAAATATGCCGTTTTTTAATCTCAGCCACAGCGGAAATTTCGTAGGCTGTGCCTTGCATGACAGGGAAATTGGTCTGGATATCCAGAAGCTCACCGAGCCCCGGGAATCTCTTATCCGAAGAGTCTGCACTCAGGAGGAGCTTATTTCCCTAAAGTCCCCCCAGGATTTCTGCCGGATCTGGGCTATGAAGGAAAGCGCCGTCAAACTTACCGGAGAAGGGATCACCGGAAATTTCCGGGAGATTCTCACTCTGCATCCGAATATGCACACCCATACCATCCCATTAGAAAATGGAACCGGATTTCTGGCCTACAGTATTTATGACGAAAGCAAGCTCCCTGTCCGCGTACTATCCGCCAGGGAGCTTGCTGAAGAATTACTTTAAAATTCAAATTTTTATCACTTTTTCATCAGGGAACGGATCATCCAGAAATCTGGTCACATGATACTGATCCGTTTCTGCCAGATGAAGCTGCAGCAGTGCCAGACCAATTCCAGCTGCTCCGTAAAAGCAAAAAAACAAGGGCATGTGAAAAAACTTTCGTTTTTTCACATGCCCTTCCTATTCACCTGTTTTATTTTTCAAACAGATATATCTCTATTAATCCTCCGGCTCGATCAGTCCGTAGGTATTCCCCTTACGCTTGTAAACTACATTCACCTGATCAGTCTCTGCATTGCAGAATACGAAGAAATTATGTCCAAGAAGTTCCATCTGGACACATGCATCTTCTGGATACATAGGCTTGATATCGAATTTCTTGGTACGAATGATCTTAACCTCTTCGTCCTCTTCATAATCCTTGTCCAGATATGCTTTCTGGAAGTTGGCAGCTGACTGCTGCTTATCTACGATCTTGTTCTTGTATTTCCTGAGCTGACGTTCAATTACTTCCTCTACAAGGTCGATTGATACATACATATCGTTGCTGACCTGCTCGGAACGGATGATGTTGCCCTTAACCGGGATCGTCACCTCGATTTTCTGTCTTTCTTTTTCTACACTAAGAGTTACGACAACTTCAGTGTCAGGAGTGAAATACCTTTCCAGTTTACCGAGCTTATCCTCTACTGCTGTACGAAGCCCGTCTGTCACTGTGATGTTCTTTCCGCTGATAATGAATTTCATGCTTCCATCCCCTTTGCTGTTTGATGGGTATATTATAACACATTACTCTAAAAATTAACATCATTTTCTGAAAAAATTACGAATTTTTTCACATTTATAAATTACCTATCAATTTTTCAAATGGTATGGTGCCACCGAACAGATCCAGGGCACTTCCTACCGTCACATCCACTTTTCCGCCTGCTGCCATTTTGAGGGTCTGGATATCCTCCATGCTGCCAACGCCGCCAGCGTAAGTGACTGGGTGCCCATTGTATTCACCAAGCAACTTCGCCAGGGAAACTTCTATACCTTTTGCCTTGCCCTCCACATCCACTGCATGGATGAGAAATTCATCGCAATAGGCACCCAGCTTTTCCATCAGTTCCAGAGTTACCTCCTCCTCTGTAAATTTCTGCCAGCGGTCTGTGACTACATAGTATGCATCCTCTTTTTTACGACAGCTGAGATCAAGGACAAGGTGTTCTTTTCCGGCTGCATCTACCATCTTCTCCAGATTTTTCCAGGAAATATGGCCATCACGGAACACATAGGAGGTGACGATCACATGACTGGCTCCAGCAGCAAGATAATCTGCCGCATTGTCCGGGTTTACACCGCCTCCGATCTGAAGACCTCCTAGATAAGCGTCAAGGGCCAGCATGGCCTGGGCTTTTGTAGCCTGGAAGTATTCAGAATCCGCACTGTTCAGAAGGATAATATGTCCTCCCTTCAGACCTTTTTCTTTATATAAGGAAGCATAAAAAGCTGCATCCTGCTCTGACACAAAATTCTCCTGTGCCTGGTTTCCCTCATCCTTCAAACTTCCTCCTACGATCTGCTTTACCTTTCCATTATGTATATCTATGCATGGACGAAATTTCATGATGATCCTCCTTTTCTTGCATTGTAATTAAGTTGTAGCTATCCTGTATTTTGCTCACAAATTTATTGAAATCATATCACAAAAAGGCGTTGAATGAAACACCTCTCTTCATTCAACACCTTTTCATTTTACCTCTATTTTTTTATTATCTTCCATTCGCTGCATTATCCACAGCATCTCCAACATCTTCTACAGCGTTGCCCACACCTTCACCAACATCACGGACACCATCAGCTACTCCATCACCTAATTCTTCCACACCTTCTCCGAGAGCACCGGAAACGGAATTGTTATTGTCTGTCACATTATCACCGGGAACATCTGCATCTCCGGCAGTGCCTGCATCATCTGGTACTGCGGTATCAGCAGTTCCAGCTCCGTCTGCACCATTATTTATGCTGTCGCCCGCGTCATCCACCATGTTTTCATCCTCTGCAGTTCCATTCTCCACGTTATCCTTATCAATGGTGTCCTCATTTGCATTATTTTGAACCTCATCCGCTGCATTGTTATTGTCATTTCCACAGGCTGTAAGCATACATAATGTAAATACCAGCAAAGTACCTATGAGCATTCGTTTCATTTTTTTCATCTCATCTGTCTCCTTTTCTTATTTTCAGCTGAAAACACGTTACTGTCCACTTTCGCGAAAATGACCGTTCCGCCTGGCGGAACTCAGCCTGCGAACAGTAAACATTGCTGTATGCTCCTAATATGTACAGATGAGAAAGAAACTATTCTGGAAGAAATTTACATTTTAAAAATCCATCAATCCGGACATTTCCATTCTTCACTTATCACTGTTGTTTCCGCACGATCCTGCCGCTTTTGGAATTTCTCCACACGTCATGGGCTACCGCAATCTCTCCGCCCGCCAGCACATAATCAAATCCTGTACAATACTGGTTTGGATTCTGGAAATCCGCATGAACGCTTAACTGGTCCAGATGAAATACATTGATATCTGCGGGCATTCCTTTTTCCAGGGTACCCAGAGGGAGAACCAGCACCTGCGCCGGTTTTGCTGTCATCTTATACACAGCATCTTCTATGGAAAAAATCTTTTTATCACGCACGTAAGCAGTAAGAAGCTTCGGAAAAGCCCCGTAAACTCTGGGATGATATTTGCCCCCTGCGGGATAGATCGCATCTGAGATCAGATTTGCCCGGCTGTCTTTCAAAAAATACAGCATATCCTCCTCTGAGGCAATGGTATCCAGCATGGTAACCTGGCAGCGCTCTTCCAGGAGAATGTCATACAGGATATCATAAGGATCCTGTCCAAACTGCTCTGCGATCTTCGCAATAGACTGTCCTGCAAAGCTGCCGAATTTCTCCGTATGTAAAGTGCTGGCATAGATCATATCAAAGCCAGCCAGCTCCACAATGTTCTCAAAAATATCGGAAGGCTGCTTCAGTATCTTCGTAATCTCTTTCCTGCAAAACGGATCTGCCAGCCTTGCGCAGATTGCATCGGTACCTCCCTCCTGAAACTGTGGGGGAAGAAGATGTACCAGCTGGGTGGAACCAGTCAGATAGGGATACAGGTCAAAATCCACCTTCACGCCCCGCTCTGCCGCCTGGTCAAACAGCTTCAGGATTTTCACCGGAGTCCCGCCCCAGTTTTTCCGCCCGATACACTTCATATGGCTTACATGCAAGGGAATCTGCAGCTCTTCCGCCACGGAAATCACCTCCTGCAGCGCCAGCAGGATTCCATCTCCTTCATTTCGGATATGGGTGGTAATGGGAATGTCCGTCCCCTTCAAGGGCTGCAGTGCTTCCACAAGCCCATCTCTGTCATATTCAAATTCCGGGGCATAGGCAATTCCAAGGCTGATTCCAAGCGCTCCTGCTGACAGAGCTTCCTCCACAGCCTTCCACACCTGATGTAATTCTTCCTTGGAAAGCTTCCCGGAAGCATAGCCTTTTACACTAGCGCGGATGGTTCCATTTCCTGCAAGCATTCCAGTGTTGACGCTGCGCTTTTCTTTTCCAAGAGCCGACAAGTAGGCGGACATGGTTGACATAATTCTAAGAGCATCTATCTCGATTTCTTTCTCCGAAATTCCGCAAGACTCCTCTTTCTTTTTTGAGAAAAGTACACCTTCGGTATCATCTGTATTTTCATCTTTTCCCCAACGAAAATCCCCAGTCACACTGCTGAGAAATCTGGCAATCTCTTTCCCAAATTTCTCCCCAGCCGGAGCCACCGAAAGCCCACAGTTTCCATTCACCACCGTCGTCAGTCCCTGCCGGTTCAAAAGCTCATCATCCCCGTTTCCAAAGGCCTGCCAGTCTCCGTGTCTGTGAATGTCAAGGAAGCCGGGGGTTATATAACCACCGGCCGCATTCAGAACACGCTCTTTTGGAAAATCGGCTGGAATCTCCACATGAGTTCCCACTTCCGCAATTTTCCCATTTTCTATTACAAGATCTCCATGAAATGGCTTTTCCTTTTTCCCATTTACGATCCAGCCATCTTTGATTATGTAGTCCATCCCGAATTACCTTTCCTCAACTTTCCTGATAAACTGACGAATACGATCATTCTTCGGATGCTCAAAAAACTCTTCCGGAGGCGCATCCTCCACGATCACGCCATCTTCCATAAACAAAATCCGATCCGCTACTTCTCTGGCAAAATTCATCTCATGGGTGACGATAACCATGGATACTCCTTCTGCTGCTACTTTACGGATAACACTTAAAACCTCTCCAACCAGCTCTGGATCCAGTGCGCTTGTAGGCTCATCAAAAAGGATCACTTCCGGATTCATGGCCATTGCTCTTGCGATCGCAACCCTCTGCTGCTGGCCGCCGGAAAGATTCTTAGCCATTGCCTCTTCCCTGCCTTCCAGCCCAACCATTTTCAGCAAATCTTTTGCCTTTACAATTGCCTCCTGTTTGGGGACTTTTTTCACATGAACCGGTGCCTCGATCACATTCTGCAGCACACTCATATGGGTAAAAACGTTAAATCTCTGGAAAACCATTCCAATATGCTGCCGCAGCTCATGCAGTGCCTGACCGGAATTCACAGGTTTTCCCATATAATCGATTTCGCCGCTGTCGTAGGTTTCCAGCTGGTTGATACACCGGAGAATTGTGGATTTACCAGAACCGCTGGGACCAAGGATTGCAATCTTTTCCCCTTTATGTATGTCAAAACCGATTTCCTTCAGCACCTGAAGATCCCCAAAGCTTTTGCTGATATTTTTTACACTTAAAATAACATCTTCTGCCATTTATGCCATCCTCCTTTCCAAAACTCCTGCAATCTGGGTAAATATAGTTGTCAGGATCAGATATAATACCGCAACAGCTATGTACGGCTCAAAATAATGGAAAGAATTATAAGCGATCAAGGTTCCCTCTCTTGTCAGCTCTGTCAAAGTGATGGCGGACAAAATAGAAGTATTTTTGATGGTGGCAATAAACTGGTTTACAAGAGGAAGAATGCAGATCTTGGTTGCCTGTGGTGCCACAATTCGAAGCATTTCCAGATGCCAGGGCATTCCAAGTGCTTTGGCTGCTTCTCTCTGACCCGGGTCAATAGCATGGATACCGGAACGGACAATTTCTGCAATGTATGCGCCTGTATTTAAAGACATGGAAAGCACACCTGCTGTCATAGCACTAAAAGTAATGCCCAGGTTTGGCAAACCGAAATAGATCAGAAATGCCTGCACCATCAGCGGGGTTCCTCTCCAGATCCAGATGTACATCTGTGCCAGTCTGGATACCACTTTTATGTGGCTGTCCCTCATCAACGCAAGCACAACACCCAGAATCGTACCAAAAATAAGTGTGAGAACCGATATTTCCATCGTCACTGCGCATCCCTGGAGCAGTGATGTCATTTTATCAAATACAAGTGACCATTTCAATGTTACCATACTATTTCCCCTGTGGCCAGTAATTATAGCCGGTTTATCCTTTCTTCCTTACTCTTCCGGTTACTGTTCACTTTGTTCACAGCAACTCGTTTTCTGCATAGAAGCATATCTGTGTTTTATTGTAACTGTTCAGTCCTTTCACAGTTATGCTTTATTTAGCGGTTTCCGCATCTTCTGCTGCAGCTGCTTCTTCTCCCTCACCGGAAGCATCAATCCATTTTGTCCAGAGTGTATCATAAGTGCCGTCTGCATAATACTCGTCAATACATTCATTGATAAATGCAAGCAGATCATCTTTTCCCTTCTGTACGGCGATGGCGTTCTCTGCGTGGGTAAATGGATCACACACGATTTTGGCACCTTCGTATTCCTGGGAAAGGATTTTCTGGTTCAAAAGGTCGTTTACCACAACGTCCACACGACCAGCCAGAAGATCTGATACACATCCTACTGTATCTTTGTACTGAACGATCTCATAGGAAACATCCGGATTCTCATCCAGGAAGCTCTGCGCTACATTATAAGAAGTTGCGCCCTCTTTTACGGCAACCTTCAGACCATCGCAGTTATGCTATCCCGATTTCCAGCTTTACTAACGCAAAAAGGACCGCCCTGTGGCAGCCCTTTCTGCATGGCAGAAATGCAATATCGCATTTCTCTCTTATGAAGTTTCAGTACGTTATGGAAGCAAGTGCAAAAATACTTTACTAGCGAATACTCTGGCCTGCCATTCCATAAACGCAAAAAACGGAGCAAACTCTCTAAGTAGTTTGCTCCGTTGAAACTTATGATGGAATTATAGCAAACACATTGTTATCTGTAAATCCATAAATTTAACAATTTTTTTGTATGCGTTTTACAATTTTTGTATATTTCTGTTAACCTTCGATCACGTTGCTCATATCATATCTTCCAGCTGGTTTTCCGGCAAGATATTTCGCTGCTTCTACAGCACCCTTGCCGAATACAGCCTTAGAATATGCTGTGTGCTTAAATTCGATTACTTCATCCGGTCCGGCAAAAATCACTTCATGCTCGCCGACAATAGAGCCTCCGCGAACTGCGGAAATACCGATCTCCTTAGCGTCACGTTTCTCTCTTCTCTGGCTGCGGTCATATACATAATGATACTGGTTGTCCATTGCCTCATTCAGACTGTCGGCAAGGGCAAGAGCAGTTCCGCTTGGTGCATCCACTTTCAGGTTGTGGTGCTTCTCTACAATCTCCATGTCAAAGCCAGCTGCTGCCAAAACCTTGGCTGCATCCTGAACCAGTTTCAAAAGAGTATTGATTCCAAGGGACATGTTGGCAGATTTCAGAACGGCGATCTTTTTTGCACTCTCTTCTACTCTTGCAAGCTGCTCTTCACTTAAACCTGTGGTGCAAAGAACTACCGGCATATTTCTCTTCTCGCAGTAGTCCATCAGCTTATCAAAAGCCTTCGGGGAGGAAAAATCGATAACAGCATCTGCTTCCACCTGGCAATCGTCGATGTTTGTGAATACCGGATAGCTGTTTTTCCCCTGGTCTGCAATATCGATTCCTGCTACGATCTGGGCATTTGCATCTTTCTCAACAATATTGGAAATAACCTGTCCCATATGACCGTTACATCCGTGCATGATAATTTTAACCATCTTATTTTTTCCTCTCTTATGCAAGTTTGATTCCGTATTCAACAAGAGCTTTCTTCAGTCTCTCCTCGTTCTCCGGCTCCATCTCACAAAGAGGCATACGAGTCGGTCCGACTTTCCAGCCCATCAGGTTCAGGGCAGTCTTAACCGGAATCGGGTTTACCTCGCAGAACAGTGCATTGATAAGCGGAACAGCCTCAAGCTGAAGTCTGGCAGCACCAGCAAGGTCTCCCTCCATAAATTTCATAACCATGTCATGTGTATTCTTCGGAGCAACATTGGATAAAACAGAGATTACTCCAAGTCCGCCAAGGGAAAGGATCGGAAGTACCTGGTCATCATTTCCGGAGTAGAGTTCAAGAGCTCCGTCAGCCATGGACATCATCTTGGCAATCTGGGAAAGATCTCCGCTTGCAGCCTTGATTCCCACAATGTTCTTCACATTCTTCGCAAGAGCAACTGCTGTAGCAGGCTGGATATTGCAGCCTGTACGGCTTGGCACATTATACATGATGATCGGAGTTTCCGGTACAGAATTGGCAATCTCTGTATAATGACGGATAAGACCCTTCTGGCTTGCCTTGTTGTAATATGGAGTCACGATCAGAAGTGCATCAGCGCCATAAGAAGCTGCTTCCTGAGACATCATAACTGCAGTCTCTGTGCAATTAGAACCGGTACCTGCAATGACAGGAACCCTTCCAGCTACTTTGTCAATTGCAAATTTGATGGTCTGAAGATGTTCTCCATGTGTCAATGTAGAAGACTCGCCTGTAGTGCCACAGATAACGATTGCATCTGTGCTGTTCGCGATCTGATAGTCCAGAAGCTCTTCCAGTTTCTCATAATTTACCTTTCCGTCTTCATGCATCGGGGTTACAATTGCAACGGCTGCACCTTTGAAAATTGCCATATTATTTCCTCCTATTCATCCTTATCATGAGTTCTGCTCTCTTCCAAGAGTGGTAATGGTAGTCACACTGTCCACATAATCCAAAATGCCAGGGTCTACCCGATTTCCCGTAAGTATCAAATGCATGGATTCGTCCTTCTGTTTCAAAAGCCCGACAACCATATCAACTGTAGCAATATGCTTATCCAGAAGTCCCAGAATTTCATCCAGTACCAGGAAATCACATTCCTGTGTAGCAATCACTTTACGGGCAAAATTTAAACCATTGAGAATATTGCGCTCCTCTTCAGCCTGCTCTTCCTCATTCAACTGGTCGTAACAGGTCTCCATCTTTTCGAAGCGGAAGATCTTGATATCCAGCTGATCCAGTTCTTCCAGAAAGTCCAGCTCACGCCGTTCATTTCCCTTCAGGAACTGAATGATGATCACACTTTTGCCCTGAGAAGAGGCCCGCAGTGCCTGACCAATTGCCAGTGTGGTCTTACCTCTGCCATTTCCGCAATATACTTCTGTTATTTCTTTTTCCATACTGATTCCTCTTATTGTTAAAAATAATGTTACCGTCTGCCATAGATCAATAACATTCCTCGCAATGCCGTCTCCGCAAATGATACCATTCATTATATTCCAGATATCGCGTTTTGCAAATCGGAACCGCAAACTGCGCCATTTTTAATATGCTTATATTACCGCAAAACAAGCAGAAATGCAAGCAGAAGAAACTTGGAGAAAAATCGGGCTGGTGCCTTCCATAAAGTAACTGGCAGACCATGGCGTATTTCCCGCCACTGCGGTTGGTTTATACATACTCCAGCTTGCTCACCGATACCTCATAAGCGATTCTCTTCTGTGTCTCATTTTCCCCGATGCGCTTCATGTATTCCCTGCTTTGGATCCTGCCCCAGATCAGTACATGGCCACCCACTTCAAAGGCTGAAGCATAACGGGCATTTCGACCCCAGCAAATACACGGTATGTAATCTGATTTTCCATAAGGTCGGTTCACTGCAAGAAGCAGATCGGCAATCTCTCTTCCCAGCGGTGTTTTCCGGTAAACAGGCGGCTTACAGATATATCCGTCCAGGAAAATCTGGTTTACCGGTGCCAGAGAATCCTCTTCTTCCAGAAATTTTAATTCCCGTGCAAATGCGGAAAGCACCAGCCGGTTGTGTTTTTCTTCATGACGGTTATAGGAACGGAACTGTCCGTGAATTTCCACATACTGTCCCACGTAATCCTGGGTAACGTCCACCAGCCTTTCAGATACCATCACCGGAATCCTGTCTTCAGAATCGCTAAGCCTTTTTACCAGAAGATCCATGGTATAAAATCCTTCTCCGTAAACCTGGTGGCTAAATGTGAAACCTGTAACGATTTTTCCCGTGATGGAAACCTGATTGTTTTCAATAATTTTATCTGCCATGTTGTAGTTCTCCTTCCTTATTTTCACTTTTTTCTGCAGACTTATGAGGTGTCCTGGGTTTATGCCCGGATACCTGTTGCCGCTCACTTTGTGACCATTAACCGCTTCGCGGAATATTACCCGTGAACAGCAACCAGTACTTGTCTTACTTGTTGGTCTATAATATCTATGAGAAAATCACCTGGATTAGAACCAGAAATTTAAAAAAATTTTTTCAACACCTTGTAATCTGCGAAAATTGTGGTAAACTGGGAATTTGGACAATATAAAGAAGAAACTGCATTAATATGGAAAGAAAGAGGCAGAATCCCTCTGCCCGATAAAGAAAGGATTTCGATTTTTATGAAGACGAAACGCGAAGATGTACGTAACGTAGCCATCATTGCCCACGTTGACCATGGTAAAACCACTCTGGTAGACCAGCTTCTGAAACAGAGCGGTGTTTTCCGTGCCAATCAGGAGGTTCAGGAACGTGTCATGGACTCCAATGATATTGAGAGAGAGCGTGGTATCACAATTCTCTCCAAGAACACAGCAGTTCATTACAAAGGCACAAAAATCAACATTATCGATACCCCAGGACATGCTGACTTCGGCGGCGAGGTTGAGCGTGTGCTGAAAATGGTAGACGGCGTTATCCTTCTGGTTGACGCTTTCGAAGGCGCTATGCCTCAGACCAAATTCGTTCTGAAAAAAGCTCTCGAGCTGGATCTGCACGTAATCGTCTGCATTAATAAGATAGACCGTCCAGAAGCAAGACCAGATGAGGTTGTCGATGAAGTTCTGGAACTTCTTATGGACCTTGGTGCTTCCGATGAGCAGCTCGACTGCCCGTTCCTCTATGCATCTGCAAAAACAGGTCACGCTGTTCTGGATCTGAAGGATACACCAGAGAACATGGAGCCGCTGTTTGAGGCTATTCTGAAATACATCCCGGCTCCGGAGGGAGACCCGGATGCAGACACACAGGTACTGATCAGTACCATTGATTATAACGAATATGTTGGACGTATCGGCGTTGGTAAGGTTGAAAGCGGTACTATTGCCGTAAACCAGGAGCTTACTCTTCTGAACCATCACGATCCGGATAAAAAACAGAAGGTTAAGATCAGCAAGCTTTATGAGTTTGACGGTCTGAATAAAGTTGAGGTAAAAGAGGCAACTATCGGATCAATTGTTGCAATTTCCGGTATTGCTGAAATTCATATCGGAGATACCCTTTGCGGCGGAGATAACCCTGAGGCAATTCCATTCCAGAAGATTTCTGAGCCGACTATCGCCATGAACTTCTTGGTAAATGACAGCCCGCTTGCAGGACAGGAGGGTAAATACATCACCTCCCGTCATCTCCGTGACAGACTTTACAGAGAGCTGAACACAGATGTCAGCCTTCGTGTAGAAGACACCGAGACAACTGAGTGCTTTAAGGTTTCCGGACGTGGTGAGCTTCATCTTTCCGTTCTTATTGAGAATATGAGACGTGAGGGATATGAATTTGCAGTCAGCAAGCCAGAGGTACTTTACAAAATTGATGAACGCGGCAAGAAATTAGAGCCAATGGAAATTGCCTACATTGATGTTCCGGAGGAATTTTCCGGTACCGTTATCCAGATGCTCAGCGAGCGTAAGGGTGAGCTTCAGGGAATGAGCACTGCAAGCGACGGTTCCGTTCGTCTTGAGTTCCATATTCCTTCCCGTGGACTGATTGGTTTCCGTGGAAACTTCCTTACTTCCACAAAGGGAACTGGTATTATCAATACTATTTTTGATGGCTATTCTCCATATAAGGGTGATTTCCAGTATCGTAAGCAGGGTTCCCTGATTGCTTTCGAGGGCGGCGAGGCTGTTACTTATGGTCTGTTTGCAGCTCAGGAGCGTGGTACTTTATTTATCGGACCTGGTGCCAAGGTTTACAGCGGTATGGTTATCGGACAGAACGGTAAGGCAGAGGATATCGAGCTGAATGTCTGCAAGACCAAGCATCTGACCAATACTCGTTCCTCTTCTGCTGATGAGGCACTGAAACTGACTCCGCCAAGAGTTCTCAGTTTGGAGCAGGCTATTGAGTTTATCGATACAGATGAGCTTCTGGAGGTTACTCCAAGCAGCCTTCGTATCCGTAAGAAGATTCTGGATTCCCGTGATCGTAAGAGAGCTTCTATTAAGAAAAATGCGTAAAGGATTATAAGAAAATAGAGCAGATAGATCTTAGGTTGAGTAAGATTTATCTGCTCTTTTTGTATATAGCAAGCTCTAAAGCTCTTTCTTTAGTTTATAGAAGTCCTTCACAGCCTTCCAGCCAATTTTCACAATCTTCTTCACATTAATGGAATTAGTTCCGCCCTGTCTGGGTTTGAAGGTGATGTCTATGAATTGTACTTTTTCTTTGTAGTGGACAAAGTATGTAGTAAACATAATGTTTGGAATATTGAAATCTTCTGGGAGTTTGTCGATATATTTGGCTACCAGGCTGGATTTCATCAGGCGGTACGGCGCATTGGCGTCGGAAACTTTTACACCGAAGATCATTCTCAGTAGAAAGCATACAACATTCTCTACGAATTTTCTGGATTTTCCGTCGCCACGGACAGCGCGGCTGCCGATTATTGCATCATACCGGCCTCTCTGGTTCCAGAATGGCTCGAATTCGTCTGGATTGGTCTGACCATCGGAATCAGTCTGGAAAATATAATCGGCTTTCTGCCGGATGGCATAGCGATATCCATAAAGTACTGTAGGACCGTGACCGCCGTTTGGTTTATCCAGTGAGACAAGAAGGGGTCTTGTAGCGGCACATTTCTGCAGAAGTTCGTAGGTGTTGTCTTTACTTCCATCGTTAATAATCACCAGTCTGGAATTTCCCTCGTCGTTATGACGTTCCACTACTGGGTACCACTGGTCAATGGTTTTCTCAATATTCTCCGATTCATTATATGCCGGAATTACGATATATAAACTGGACATAACTTCCTCCGTCACGCTTTCAGCCCAAATTCTTCTGCTAATTTTCCAAACTGGGGCAAAGAGTTCATAATCGTGTCATACGATACACAATAAGCCAGTCTTACATATCCAGGGCAGGCAAAGGAGCTTCCCGGAACCATAAGGATATTGTATTTTTTGCCAGCTTCGCAGAAGGCTTTTTCATCTGTAACTGGAGATTTCACGAATAAATAGAACGCTCCCTGTGGCTTGATACATTCAAATCCCAGTTCTTTCAGTCCATTGTAAAGAGCAAGGCGGTTCTTGTCGTAAGCTGCCACATCCACCTCTGCATCTACGCATTTCGCGATTACTTTCTGGATCAGGGATGGAGCATTTACGCAGCCGATAGTACGGTTGGCAATGGCGGCTGCTGCGATCAGTTCCTCGCTGCCGTCTGCCTCGTCTGGAATGACCAGATAACCGATACGCTCACCTGGAAGAGAAAGGGATTTGCTGTAGGAATAGCCTACGATTGTATTTACATAATATTTTGTCAGATAGGGTACCTGTACGCCGTCATAGGCCAGTTCTCTATATGGTTCATCAGAAATCAGGTAAATCACTGTGCCAAATTCTTTCTGCTTCGCTTCCAGAATTGACGTAAGTTTCCTGATTGTTTCTTCTGAATAAACAACTCCAGTCGGATTGTGAGGAGTATTCACAATGACAGCACGGGTCTTCGGTGTGATTTTCTCCTCAAATTCCTTCAGATTCGGCTGGAATGTGGTAGTATCCGGTGAGATTTCCACAAGATTGCCGTCATAATTGCGTACATATGCACCATACTCCAGAAAATAAGGTGCAAAAACGATCACTTCTTCCCCAGGATTCAGGATTGTCTTAAATGCTACGTTCAATCCGCTGGCTGCACCAACTGTCATGATCAGATTTTTTGCTGCAAAAGAAGTGCCAAATCGACGGTTCAGGGACTCTGCAATTGTCTGGCGAACATCCTCGAATCCTGCATTGCTCATATAGCCATGGAGAACTGTCGGTTCTTCCTCATTTACCAGATCAATAATGGCCTGACGAACACAATCCGGTGCGGGAACGCTTGGATTTCCAAGGCTGAAATCAAATACATTTTCCGGTCCGTAAATCGCGCGAAGGCGATTGCCTTCCTCGAACATCATACGGATTGCAGAATTGTTTTTTACATATGGTTTCATTTTTTCTGCTATCATTTTATGTCACTCCTCTTTGCTTATTTCTTATCTTTTACTTTAATTCTTCCCATAAAACAGGGCAATACAGATTCTACTGACGTTGCTCGCAGTGGCTTCCCATTGTTACTGTTCACTGGTAACATTCCGCGAGGTGTTTTTTGTGAACAAAGTTCACAGAAAACCCGAGAATTGCAGCGCGAAATCATGCGAATGCATGATTTCTGTGCATCGCGAAGCGTGTTACTGGTCACGGAGTGAACAGTAACTTCCCATTTTCTCGCGTCAATATTTGTATTAATTACACTGCACCTCTTTGCGCAATAGCTCAAAGAGGTGCCTGTAATCAACATTATAAAATTTCTCTATTATTTCGTTTTGTTTTTCCCAAATATAATCCATCCTACAAGTCCCAACACCAGCAGACTCACAATCATCCACACGGTCAGCACAACCGGTCCCTTCGGGCTAAACATATCATAATATCCTTTCAGATAAATCACAACTACAATCGCCGGAATCACATATAGCATGTATTTCTGTACGTTTGCAGGGAATTTCAGCCCTTCTCCGGTATCCGCCTCTTTAATAAAGTTCTTCCAGCCCCAGCCATATTTGGACACGCAGAACATTACAAATACTACAGAACCCAGTGGAAGAATATTATTGGATACAATGAAATCTTCCAGATCCATAATGTTCGTTCCTGCTCCAAGAGGCTGTATTCCTGACAAAATGTTGAAACCAAATACTGCCGGAAGAGAAAGAAGGATCATTGCCACCATATTGACTATAACAGCTTTTCCACGACTCCAGCCTTTTCTGTCCATTGAATAGGATATAATATTCTCAAAAACCGCAATTACAGTAGACAGGGAGGCAAAGGACATAAACAGGAAAAACAGAGCTCCCCAGATTTTCCCTCCTGTCATCTGGTTAAATACATTAGGCAATGTAATAAATACAAGTCCCGGGCCTGCTCCTGGCTCCACACCAAATGCGAAGCATGCCGGAATAATGATCAATCCTGCCATCAATGCGACAAAAGTATCCAGAATCGTAATATGCAGAGATTCTCCCAGAAGGGATCTGTCCTTTCCAAGATAGCTTCCGAAAATAGTCATAGAGCCTGCACCAATACTTAATGTAAAAAATGCCTGCGACAGTGCCCCAAAGATCACATTTCCGATTCCGATCTCGGCCATAGCGGCAAAATCCGGTACTAGGTAAAATTTCACTCCCTCCATCGCTCCGTCAAGCGTAAGGGAATGAACTGCAAGCACTACGATCAGTGCCAGAAGACACATCATCATAACTTTTGTGATTTTCTCCAGGCCACGCTGCACTCCCAAAGAGCACACTCCGAAGGATAAAACAACTACAATGATCATCCATAAAGTCATTGTACCAGCTGAATCCTGAAGTCCTGTAAAATAGTCTGCCACCTGTGCAGAATCTTTCCCGGCCAGTTTGCCGGCTGCCATTGCGTAACAGTAGTAAAGCATCCATCCTGCAACCATGGTGTAGAACATCATCAGCACATAGTTGGAAACCATGCTCATGTAGCTGAAATTATGGAAGTTGGCGCCCTCCGGTTCCAGGTCGTGAAATGCCCTTGCCGTACTTTTGCGGCTTGCACGTCCTACTGCGAATTCACATACCAGTACTGGCAATCCCAACAAAACCAGAAATATCAGGTAAATCAGAATAAATGCCGCTCCACCATATTTTCCCGCCATATACGGAAACTTCCACACGTTTCCAAGTCCAATGGCGCATCCTGCAGAGACCAGGATAAATCCCAGCCGTGATCCAAATGTTTCTCGTTCTTTCAAATCGTCCCCCTTGTTTTCTTTTTCATTTTATAGTGCCTGGCAGCTGTACCTTCCAGGCTTTGTTTTTGTTGGAAAGTAATAAAAAGGACCGGTTATATCCAGCCCTTTTTCATATTTTCCCCGATACCTTATTGTAACGCCCCCACCCATTTATGTCAACGCTTTTATGTGATGGGAGTTTGACGTTTTAAAGTCGAAAATAAATCATTGGTGATAATTTACGATTTTTTTCGCAGTAACAAAGACCAATGTATTGGTGTCCGCAAACTTTTATACATAAAAAGAACAGTCTCACCTTAGACACCATTTTCCAGGCAAAACTGTCCTCTTTCATCATTCCTTAACCTTTCACACTAAGTCTCACCAGCGCCCTCTGCAGCTTGGCTTCTACGATCTTGTATTCTTTATCGGAGAGACCACCTTTGGCCAGTTTTTCCTGGGCACGCTCTTTGGCCTTTCCGGCGCGGTCGACGTCGATGTCCTCCTGCCATTCCCAGGTGGTTGCAAGAAGACTGCAGTTGCCATCCATTACGGTGAGCATGCCACCGATGCAGGCTGCACTGCGGCTGGTGCCATCCTCCAGTATCACATGGGCCTCGCCCATTCCAAGAGCGGTACAGAAGTTGCAATGTCCTGCCAGGATTGCCAGATCACCGGTAATGCTGCGGCACACAATGCGCTGCACCTCTCCCTCAAAAAGCAGGCCGTCGGGGGTACCGATTCTAAGGGGAAATGTCCTCATAGGCAGCCTCCTTTACTGATTCTGGTTATTTTTTGCTTTCTCAAATACATCGTCAATAGTTCCGGCAAACAGGAAGCAGCTCTCTGGAATACTGTCGCACTCGCCATCCAGGATCATCTTAAATCCACGGAGAGTCTCTTTCAGCGGAACGTACTGTCCCGGCATACCTGTAAACTGCTCTGCTACAGAGAAGCTCTGTGACAGGAAACGCTGCACCTTACGTGCACGGCTTACTGTCAGCTTGTCTTCCTCAGACAGCTCATCCATACCCATGATGGCAATAATATCCTGCAGTTCTTTATAACGCTGCAGAACTCTCTGTACTGCACGTGCAATCTCATAATGCTCCTGTCCAACTACCTCCGGAGAAAGGATACGACTGGTGGAATCAAGGGGATCCACTGCCGGATAAATACCCTGGCTGGCGATCTCACGGGAAAGTACAGTGGTCGCATCCAGATGGGTAAATGTAGTAGCCGGAGCCGGGTCTGTAAGGTCATCGGCAGGTACATAAACAGCCTGTACAGATGTGATGGAACCCTTTCTGGTAGAAGTGATACGCTCCTGAAGGGCACCCATCTCAGTAGCCAGAGTTGGCTGATAACCTACCGCGGAAGGCATACGTCCAAGAAGTGCGGAAACCTCTGAGCCAGCCTGTGTAAAACGGAAAATATTATCAATGAAAAGAAGCACGTCCTGATTCTTTACGTCACGGAAATACTCTGCCATAGTCAGTCCGGAAAGGCCAACTCGCATACGCGCTCCCGGCGGCTCATTCATCTGGCCGTAAACCAGTGCAGTCTTGTCGATAACGCCGCTTTCCTTCATTTCATTGTAAAGGTCATTACCCTCACGGGTACGCTCTCCAACACCTGTAAATACAGAAAGTCCGCCGTGTGCTGTGGCAACATTGTGGATCAGCTCCATGATAAGAACTGTTTTGCCAACACCAGCACCTCCGAACAGACCGATCTTACCACCCTTTGCATACGGGCAGATCAGGTCAACGACCTTGATACCGGTCTCCAGGATCTCGGTTGCCGGCATCTGCTCCTCATAGGATGGTGCCGGACGGTGGATTGCCCAGTGCTCTTTCGTCTCTGGTGCCGGAAGATTGTCTACCGGATCACCTAGAAGATTAAATACTCGTCCAAGGCACTCTTCTCCAACCGGAACCTTAATGGGTTCACCAGTATCTACAGCCTTGGTTCCTCTTACCAGACCATCGGTGGAATTCATGGCGATACAGCGTACCGTATTATCCCCGATCTGCTGAGCAACCTCTGCTGTGAGCTTTGTGCCTTCATGATCAATTTCGATGGCATTGAGAAGTGCCGGCAGCTCGTCATGCCCGAACCGGATATCCAGTACCGGACCGATTACCTGCACCACCTCGCCAATGTGTTTTTCGCTCATTTAGCAGTCTCCTTATAGATTGAAGGATAAAATCCTTCATAATCATCATTATTTCTGTGACTGACCATCCGAAAAATCCATATAGTAACATTTCGTTATATTTTTCACTATATCTTATTTTTTCTCCAGCCAGCACGCGGATGAATATTCTATAAATGCAAAATATCAACTACTATTGTAAATACTGCCTTTTTCGTGGCAGCAATATATTTTGCACCTACCTTATACTCCCTCCGCACCTCCAACAATCTCTGTGATCTCCTGCGTGATGCTTGCCTGACGTGCCCGGTTGTAATGCAGATTCAGCTTCTCGATCATTTCCTCGGCATTGTTGGTCGCAGCCTCCATGGCGGTACGTCTTGCAGCCAGCTCACTGGCTACGCTCTCACAAACCGCACCATAGATCAAACCAGCCAGATACTCCGGAACGATGGCATCAAATACTTCCGACGCATCCGGCTCATACAGAATCAGATTCCGGATGCTCTTTGTATCCTGTTCATCTGTCAGGTCCTTCAGAGGCAGCACCGGAATCGCCGATGGCTGCTGGGAAAGCATGGAAACAAACTTTGTGTAACAAAGATCAATGTGTCCAAATTCTCCCTTCTTAAATTCCCCGCAGAGCAGATTCGCCATCTCAAAGCAGTCTGCAACAGAAACATCGGCAATTTCGCCAAAGCTTTCTGTAACACAGGCAAATCCATTTCGCTTCGAATACTCCACAGCCTTTTTCCCAATGGGAAGAACCAGGAAATCCTGATTCACAGAGGCTGCTTCCAGACATTTAAACAAGTTGGTGTTATATCCGCCAGCCAGACCACGGTCTCCGGCGATCAGCACATAACAGCGCTTCTCATTCCCGGATTCTCTTGCATATACAGAAGAAAAATCTGTATTCCCCTGGGCAATATCCACAAGGGTCTGATGCATGGTCTCAAAATAGGGCCGGCAGACTTCCGCCCTTTCTTTTGCTTTACGCAGTTTGGAGGATGCTACAAGTTCCATTGCCTTGGTAATCTGCATAGTGCTCTGCACACTTTTGATCCGCAGCTTTACCGCTTTCATGTTTGCAGCCATAAAAAGTCCTCCTTGTCACAATTTATTTCTCAGGTCTTGTATTTACAAAATTCTCAGTATACTGTTCCAATGCGCCCTTCAGCTTCTCTTCTGTCTCCGCAGATAATGCACCTGTGGAACGGATTTCCTGCATTGCAGCAGCACCCTGTGCATCACTGTCAATCCAGGTATAAAGACCAGCTTCATAGGTTCTTACATCCTCTGTAGCAACCCTGGAAAGGATTCCCTTGGTTACTGCATAAAGGATAGCTACCTGCTTCTCAACTGGAACCGGCGCATTCTGGTTCTGCTTCAGAACCTCCACAATACGGGCTCCCTGCTCCAGTCTGGCTTTTGTATCAGCATCCAGATCTGAACCGAACTGTGCAAAGCTCTGCAGCTCTCGATACTGGGAATAAATCAGCTTCAAAGTACCGGCAACCTTCTTCATTGCCTTGATCTGTGCATTTCCACCAACTCGTGATACGGAAATACCAGGGTTTACAGCCGGCATAACACCGGAATGGAACAGCTCTGTCTCCAGGAAGATCTGTCCGTCTGTGATGGAAATAACATTCGTCGGAATATACGCGGAAACGTCTCCTGCCTGTGTCTCGATAATAGGAAGAGCAGTCAGGGAACCACCGCCGTGTGCCTCGTCCAGTCTTGCGGCACGCTCCAGAAGTCTGGAATGGAGATAAAAAACATCTCCAGGATATGCCTCACGTCCCGGTGGACGACGGATCAGCAGGGAAAGTGCACGGTAGGCAACTGCATGCTTACTTAAATCATCGTAAATGATAAGCACATCTTTTCCCTTATACATAAAATATTCACCCATTGCACATCCGGAATACGGTGCAATGTACTGCAGCGGGCTGGCTTCTGAAGCAGTAGCCGCTACAACGATGGTATAATCCATAGCGCCATTTCTTGTAAGAGTCTCAACCAGGGAAGATACGGTGGAACGCTTCTGACCAATTGCAACATAGATACAGATCACGTCCTTCCCCTTCTGATTGATAATAGTATCTGCTGCCAGAGTGGTCTTACCAGTCTGACGGTCACCGATGATCAGCTCACGCTGACCTCTTCCAATGGGAACCATGGAGTCAATTGCCTTAATACCGGTCTGCAGAGGCTGGTTAACGCCCTGTCTCTCGCAGATACCTGGTGCCGGGCTCTCAATCGCCCTGTATTCACTTGTCACTACAGGTCCTGCACCGTCAATAGGCTGTCCAAGGGCATTTACAACTCGCCCGATCATAGCCTCACCAACCGGAACGGATACCACCTTTCCGGTGCGCTTTACGGTCTGTCCTTCGCCAATACCGGAATCATCCCCAAATAAAACGATAGAAACACTGTTTTCTTCCAGGTTCTGCGCCATTCCGAAGCTTCCGTCCTCAAACTCAAGAAGCTCTCCTGCCATACAGTTGATAAGACCGCTGGCTCTTGCAATACCATCACCAACCATAAGAACCGTACCGGTCTCATTCTGTTTGATAGCGTTATCGTAGTATTTGATCTGACTGCGGATGACTTTTGAAATTTCTTCAGGTTTAAGCTGCATTTTCTCTATCCATCCTTATACTATAAGCTCGTTTAATTTCCTGGAAAGATCATCCAGACGGCTCTTTACTGTACCGTCCAGCTGTCTGCCCTCCAGTTCCACTTTAAGACCTGCAAGCACTGTAGGATCTGTCTTCTGGGTCAGGGTAACGGTCTTACCGCTTATCTTCTCCAGCTTGTCCTTAAGCGCTGCCATCTGCTCATCTGTCAGTGCAACCGCGCTGGTCACCACTGCAGTGGCAATGTTATGGTCCACATTGTACCGCCGTGTAAATTCCTCACAGCATCCGGAATACTCTCCCAGGATTCCGCGCTCACACAGCAGTTTCAGAAAATTCACCAGATACCGTTCTGCTTCTGTTCCAAATGCAGTATCAAGAAGTTTTGTCCTCTCTTCCTTCGGGATTGAAGGCTCTGACAACAATTTCACATAATCGGGATTCTCCCGGAAAAGCTGCCGGATTGTCTGCATCTGCTCCAGCACAGTGTCGGTAAGCTGTTCTTCAGCAGCAAGATCATACATGCTGCTGCCATATAATCTGGCAATCTGCGTCATGATGCCTCACCTACATTCGAAATAAACTCGTCGATCAGTTTCGCGTGATCCTCTTCTTTGATCTCACGCTCGATCACCTTGCCGGCAATCTCCATTGCCATGCCGCCGATCTCATTCTTCACCTCATTGACAGCTTTTCGTTTCTCCTGTGCAATGTCGCTCTCAGCCTTCTCTTTCATAGCACGGGCTTCCTGGGCTGCACTTTTCAGGATCTCCTCACTCTGGAGGGAAGCTGTCCTCTGTGCCTCTGTGACAATATCGCTGGCCTTTGCTTTGGCCTGCTGCATATTCTGTTCATACTCTGTCTTCATGGCAAGAGCTTCTTCCTTCGCCTTTGTAGCATCCTGGATTTCGGCATCTGCCATTGCTCTTCTCTTCTGAAGCATTTCATTGACAGGCTTAAACAAAAATCTTTTTATCAGATACATTTGAAGAAAAAGATTGCAGATCTGTGCGATAAACGTCCACGGCACAATTCCTACAAGTTCCTGTACCTGCATGTTCTAACCTCCTGTTGTAACTGCTACCATTCATACCGTTCCAGTATCTTACCAGTATAGAAACCAGCTGCTTTGGTGCCGTCTCTATGGAGCTTCCATAACAGCGGTCTGTGAATGGTAACGCCTGTGATACTTGTCCTTAATTATCCAAGGAACTTCATGAAGGTACCAGGTGCAACAAAGATCAGAAGCAGACCGGTTACGAAACCGTAAATACCTGTAGTCTCTGCGATCGCACAACCAAGAAGCATGGTAGAGGTTACATCACCTTTACACTCTGGCTGACGTCCGATTGCTTCCAGAGCTTTTGCAACTGCGTTACCTTCTCCAATACCAGGTCCGATACCTGCGATCAGTGCAAGACCAGCACCAATTGCACAACCAGCCAGTGCGATACCTTTTGCCAATACTGTAAAATCCATAATCAAATCCTCCTGTTATTTATGATTTCTCTTGTTAGAAATTCAATTCATCCGGAAACTGCAAAATATTTTCTGCATTTTCCGATTTTCTGCCCACTTCGTGAACATCCGCCTTCTTTACGCTACTCTTCTGCTGCATTCGCAATATACATTACAGTCAGCATACAGAAAATAAATGCCTGCATGATTCCGGAAAACCAATCAAAATAAACTGACATAATTGCCGGAATACCAACATCCAGGAATGGGATCTTCGACAATACATCTCCCACAATACCCGGAATCAGTCCGAACAGTTTGGAACTTGCCAGCGCCAGCGCTGCATAGATCAAACCATTGATAACTACACCGGAAAGAATATTTCCAAAATGACGGCATGCCATACTGATCGGTGTGGCAATCTCAGAAAGAATATTAAATGGTGTCATAATAGGGATTGGAGTTGTAAATCCCTTCATATATCCACCGAAACCATTTGTCTTGATCTTCTGTGCCGTGATCATGGTAAATACAACAACTGCCCATGCAGCTTCTGTGGAAAGATCTGCTGTAGGGCTTCGCAGTCCTACAAGGCTGATCAGGTTGGATACCACACTGGTGGCAAAAAGCGCCGCCACAAAAGGAATCATATAGCTGAATTTCTCACCCATATTTCCGATGACGAACTTATTTGCTGTCTCCACCAGAAGCTCAGCCACAGCCTGTCTCCTGGATATTTTCTCCACCTTCAGATCATGTGTCAGCCAGATACAAAGTCCTGTGATCAACAGCATAACCAGCCAGCTTACAACCAGAGTCTCCGTTATCTGGAATTTCCCCAGGATGGGAATCTCGAACGGAAACGTATAGAATATCCTGCCACCGGTTATTTCGATATCCATGTACTCTCACCTCCTGTCATTATAAATTTGTAACTGTTCCGTACCACCTCTGTCACACACTTCGCGGAGCAGTACCTGCTGAATAGTTACATAAAATTGTATATATCATTATGCGGCCTTCCTCCCCCCAATGATTCCAACTGTCTTGATCACAATGTTTGGAAAAAGCAATGGTAAGATTCCGGCTACAAACTGAAAACAGGGAACCGCAATCGCCAGAACGCCCCAGATAAGCTGAAGCATCATTCTCTGACTATAGCTGGCCTTCATCTTCGCTGCAGCCTGTTTATCGTCCTCCATGGAAACTATCTTCTGAACGGTCAGTCCCATAAGGAAAAAGTTCAGTACTGCCACCATCCCGCCAATAAATCCGGCGAGAAGCACTGTATAATCAAACGGAATCTGCTCCGGCACTGCCAGATGTCCGATTCCAAATACAGCCCACATCAGGACTACGCATACAAATGTACCAATCGCCACCTTCTTCGTCTCTTTCCTCACTGCCGGCTGCACATCTGCAAACATTTTGCTCATACAAATCTCCCTTCTGAAACGTGTTTGAAAAAGGTTTTCTGCAAAATGTACGTCACACTTTGCAGGAATGATTCCTCAAACACACTCTAATGATGTCTGTTAAATGAAACTTTATTCTTCTTTTTCTCTTTCTCTTTCTTCTGATGTCCGGTTACGGACAGGTAAAGCTTATAGGCTACTGTAAAGGAGCCTCCCAGTCCGAAAAAAAAGCCAGGAATAAAAATCCATTCTCCTATTCCCAGGCTGGTACTCATCCACCAGCAGATCAGCAGGCACAGAAGCAGAGGAGTGATAAAGGATAAGCTAAATTGACTAAGCAAAGTCATATTCTTGATAATATCTCCCCATTTTTTCATAAAAGTCTCCTGTCTCAAGTCTCATTTTATAGACAGATTTTAACACAATTCAGTATGGATAGCAACTTCTATTGTGCACATTATTTAAAAATTGACTTCCATTTTATTGCATATCGTCAATTTTTTCACACTTCAAAAAGTAATTACATGCTAACAAATTCTTGTTATTTTGTCGTTATACAATCGTTAAACATTGACTAAAATTCAGACACGGCAGGTAGTATTGTCTAGTACATTGAATATTAAGTAACCGCCATATTGACTTGTCTGATTTTTCATCTGCTGCGTTGTCGTCGGTCGCCGTAGCCACCGCTACGCCTCCTTCCTCCGCCTTGCATATGAAGAAATCATCCTGCGTCAATATAGCAGAAACTTAATTTTCGATGTACTAGAATGTGTTTGAAACAGGCTCTGGCTGCAATATCCTTTGATATGCAAAAAACTGCCTTGTATCAGCATTCCCATTCCTGGTAAATTCATGCTGTACAAAGCAGTTTCTCTTTCATAGTTTCTTATGAACCGCTCTATCTTATTTTAGAGCGTATTTGTAAAATCATTCTCGCAATCTGCACGCCCCGCTTTGCGGCATATTTTGCCCAAATTCGTAGAGCGTGTTTGTGAAATCATTTCTGAAAATTATGACGTACCTCTTATGAAAGCTGTCTTAATTTGCATACAAATAAGAACTATATGTGGGATCATCAATGTTTGAGGAATCAATCCATGCCGGATCGATACGCACATTCCGCTTGATTTCCACACTCTTCTTTGGTGCAGTAGTCAAAAGTGCTGTCCAGATGGTCTGATATCCCATCGCGTAAGGCTGCTGGGAAACCACACCGACCTCTTTACTATTCCGGATAGCCTCCTGTTGTTTCGCTGTGGCATCCACACCAACCATCACGATGGAATCCTTTGTTTCATCCTTTTTCATGTCCAGATACAGATCGGCAATATCTGCATTATCGCAGAAAACACCGTCCAGCTGCGGATATTTGTCAAGAACCTCCTGCATGGCAGCTGTCATATCCTCTACCTGATCCTGATAAACAATCTCCACGACCTCAATATCCGGATAATTGGTGATATAATTGGTAAAACCGCTTACACGTTCCTGAATGCTCTGCGTCTTTTCCTGCGCGGAAAAGACAGCAACCTTACCCATTTTTCCGATGGCTGTGGCTAATCTATACGCAGCGATTTCTCCCACCCTGGTATTATCCGTACCGCGGAATGCACGGATCATCTTACTGTCCGTAACACCGGAGTCAAATGCCACAACCGGGATTCCATTCTCCTTGGCAGCTTCCAGCTGCGCCTGAAGGGAATCCATATCGCTGGCAGAAACACAGAGTACATCAGGATTCTCTGCAATTACTGCATCTATGGTATTTACCTGGCTCTCCACATCTTTCTCATCGCTGGCGCCTTCAAAGGTCATGGTCACCTGATCTTCTTTCTTGAAGCCATATGCCTCGTTTACATCGGCAATTGCCTGCTCCATTCCTTTCTTAACCAGTCCCCAAAACTCTCCGCTTGTACTCTTGCTTACAACTGCCACCCGGGATCCTGCCTGGATTTCTACAGATGTATCAATTTCAGGAATAAGAGGATCCTTTTCTTCCTGGGCTTCTTCTGTGGATTCCGTAGTCTGCCCGTCAGAAACCAGTGGTGCGATCACTTTCTCCACTTCTTCTTTCTTACAGCCTGTGAAGGTGCATAATGCAGCCAGAACAACAGCAGGTATCACTGCTACTTTTTTCATTTTATTCACTCCTCATCTGAATGTTTAAAGTTTTTTCAAAAAAACTTTTTATAACTATTTTTCGCAGTCTTCATCTTTGTTTAATCTTGCTTTTACATTATACACAATTTCGGTTCCACGTCTATAGTTTTTATGTTTTTTTCACATTTGCGGGATAGAAATCCCCTTAAATTCCGCCCCTTCCGGCTTCGTCACGAATTTCATCACCTTTCCGGTTACAGGATGTAAAAAGGTAAGGCTTGCGGCGCACAGGGCCAGGCTTCCTGCCCCGATGGTCACATTAGTTCCGGCACCATATTTCCGGTCACCTGCCAAAGGCATTCCGGCATGAGCCATCTGAACCCGTATCTGGTGATGGCGGCCTGTATCCAGATGAATTCGGAGCAGCCATTTTTTCTTTCCGGAAATTTCATCCACAGCTTCACCGAGAACCTCATAGGAAAGTCTGGCTTTCTTCGCACCAGGAGTGTTCGCATTCACTACGGAAGAAGTATTGGATTTTCCATCTTTTTTCAGGTAATCCTCCAGAACTGTTTCTTTTTTCCCAGTCTCTGCCTGCTGTCCATATGTTACTGCCAGATAAATTTTTTCCATCTTTCCAGCTGTAATCTGTGCACTTAACGATTTCGCAGCCTCAGGTGTCTTTCCAAATACAAGAATACCTTCTACCGGCTGATCCAGCCTGTGGATTACTGCCAGATATGGAATCCTTCTCCCACCACCAGCTTGCATTGCCAGATAATTTTTCAGGCTGCTCTCCAGATCCATGGCACCAATTCTTGCATTCTGTACCGCAATTCCCGCTGGCTTACGGCAAACTATAATCTCTTTATCTTCGAAAAGAATGTAGTCCTCTATTTTCCCACTAAACATCGTCTGCTTCCCTCATAATTTCCAATTTTCTCCGCTCATTATAGCGGATTAAAGCCTGATTTACAAGCTCACACTTTCTATTCCGGTATGCTTTATGCTGCATATCGGTTCCTGTTCACTTCGTATCCAATACATCATCCCGCTTTTTTGTCTCTCACAGCATGGAAAAGGACGGTCATCATTTTACTTATATTTCAAATGATGACCGTCCTAAAATTCTTCAGTATTCAATGGTCTTTTCCTCGTTTTTCAAATTGATTTACAATTTAATATTTACGTGGTCTTTATTCAGTTGTTCTATATTCAGTTTTAAGTTTTTATTTAAAATATCTTATCTTATTTCCTGCTCATAAACGATATGATGTTTATCATTCGGTTTATTTAGAAGTTTGATAGATTGAAATTATAATTCACGTTTTATAATTTCTTCTGCAGAAATATCGGATATACTTCTCAGGCTCTGAATCATTATCATAAACAATTTCAAACTTAATTCGGTTAAATCCAAAACCACTTACTGGTTCATATGCTCTCTTATATGTATTATACAAAAAAGTTTGAGCGGAAGTTCCTGATCTATTTCTGACTGGAATATCAATTATGATATTCTTCTAATGCAAAGTTTCGATTCATATTCTAAAGGTTCAATAGGAATCTCAAGATATCCTGCTTATCTGTGATAAGGGGTTATATCCTCTGGAGAAATGTTTCTTTACACAAGTTCCAGATCTTTGTATTAGTGGTGGACAGTTATTCAATATAAGTAATCGCTTCTATTTACCTTGGATACGTTTATAAGTATCAGCTGAATCAAGTGATACTTTATTTTCTATTTACACGGTTCTCGTATCAGGTCTTCTTGCAGGAAATGCGATTCCTGTCTCTCTTATATTGATTAGAAAGATTTTATGTTCCCATTGGAATCACTAAGCTCCTTTCTTTATGAAGTTGTTTTTCTTTTGATGAGCTTATATTACCATCTCTGGTCTTATTTGTCAATACTTTTTCGTGCATTTTTCGTTTTATTTCTGTTTTATTTTGGTGCTTCGCGTTGTATTTCTGTGTTTTTTATTAATTATTGTAATTATTCAGAATATTCGTTCATGTAACAAGAAAGGCTCCTTTTTGCAGAAGTCTAAATGGGTGTTTAAAAAAGGCTTTCTGCAAGATGTACGTCACAATTTGTGGGAGATTTTGTCCGGATGAGGGTATTATAGCGGGCTACGACAACCGAATTCGGGAAAAATATACCGCAAAGTGGGACGTGCAGATTGCGGAAATGCTTTTTTAAACACGTTCTAGCCTATGTAGAAACACATTGAGCGATATTTGCCTTTTCGTTGCAGTGTGATCATACCATGTAGAACTTTTTATGTAACAGGGAATTCTGATAAAAAGGCAGGTCGCTCTCAAAAAGAATGACCTGCCTCATAACATTTTATTTTCTATTGTAGTTGATCAGACAGCCTTTCAGGATGATTTCCCGCTCATCATCTGTCAGCTCTCCAAGTGTTACGGTAAACGGAACCAGTCCGCTCTCTTTTACCACATAACCGGTAATGCTGTCGGCTTTCTCTTCCACTGCCTTGCGGATTTCCGGGAAGAACAGGTAATCACCGTTTACAAACGGAAGATCACCGGCCGGGATCAGGAATGGAAGCATTCCCCAGTTAATCAGGTTGGAACGGTAACGTTTGGTAGCGTATTCGTTGGCAATGTTTGCCCACCCGCCAAGTACTTTCTGACAGGAAGCAGCCTGCTCACGGGCAGAACCATCTCCGGGCTTCACTGCGAAAATAGTACTTCCAACGCCAAGATTGCCTTTGCCAGCTTCCGGATACTCTTTGTTCACCGCTTCCATAACCGGCTTCAGCTCTGGCAGTGCATCCAGCGGACATTCGCCGTTCTCAATGGCATGCTCTGCTTTCTGAACCTCTTTTGCCCGTCCAACATAAGCCGGATCCTTTCTGGAAAGAGTAAACTCAGCCAGTCCAAGAGGATTGGAACGGTAGGAGGAAGTCTCACCGGATGGGATCAGCTCGTCGGTAGTAGTTACCGGATCGTGAATTTCGGAAACAACCTTCAGAACCAGATTCTCTGCAAGTGCCGGCATCTTCGGCCAGTCTTTGATGTTCGGTCCAAACTGGATCTCAACAGACGGATCAGCCACGCCTTTGCTGTCAAATACACGGTTATCGTAAATCGTTTTATCAAAGAAATATTTCTGTCCTCTGTACTCTCCTGTGAAATTCTCAGCAGAGGTAAGGAATCCCTTGTTTGCAGCTGTAGCAGCGATAGAACGTGCATCCATAAGTGCAACAGAAGAAATCTGACCATTCTGGATCTTGGAGCCTTCACGGTTCGGGAAGTTTCTGGTGGTATGGCGGATACTGAAAGCATTGTTTGCCGGAGTATCTCCAGCACCGAAGCATGGACCGCAGAATGCAGTTTTCACAACAGCACCTGTCTCAAGAAGATCTGCCAGAACTCCATTCTTAGCCAGCTCCATATAAATCGGAGTACTTGCCGGATATACGCTTAAAGTAAAGGCATCTGCACCGATGCTGGTTCCGCGGAGAATATCCGCTGCAGCACAGATATTCTCAAATCCACCGCCTGCACATCCTGCAATAATTCCCTGGTCAACATAAAGCTTTCCGTCTACAACCTTATTACGGAGAGTATAAGGAACCTTGCCGTCCAGACTTACCAGAGCTTTTTTCTCAACATCGGCAAGGATGTCATCCAGATTTGCATTCAGTTCATCAATTGTATAAGTATTGCTTGGATGGAACGGCATAGCGATCATTGGCTTGATCTCGCCAAGGTCAATCTCCACACAGCCGTCATAGTAAGCCACATCTCCCGGTTTCAGCTCTTTATAGCTCTGGGCTCTTCCATGGATCTCGTAAAACTCCTGAATCTTCTCATCTGTCTGCCAGATGGAGGAAAGGCAGGTAGTCTCAGTAGTCATAACATCGATTCCAATACGGAAATCAGCACTTAAATTAGCTACGCCAGGACCTACGAACTCCATTACTTTATTCTTCACATAACCATTTGCAAATACTTTACCAATGATAGCAAGAGCAACGTCCTGCGGTCCTACGCCCGGACGTGGGCTTCCTTTCAGATAAATAGCAACAACTCCTGGCATATTGATATCATATGTCTGGGAAAGAAGCTGCTTCACAAGCTCCGGTCCCCCCTCTCCCATAGCCATGGTACCAAGAGCGCCATAACGGGTATGGCTGTCTGAGCCAAGAATCATCTTGCCGCACTCAGCAAGCATTTCGCGGGCAAACTGATGGATAACTGCCTGATGTGGCGGAACATAGACACCGCCGTATTTTTTCGCACAGGTAAGACCAAACATATGGTCATCCTCATTAATAGTACCGCCAACTGCACAGAGGGAGTTGTGACAGTTGGTCAGAACATACGGTACCGGAAAACGCTCCAGTCCGGAAGCACGTGCAGTCTGGATAATTCCTACAAAAGTAATATCATGGGATGTCAGTTTATCAAATTTAATCTGAAGCTTGTCCATATTACCGGAAGTATTATGGGCTTTTAAAATAGAATAGGCAATGGTATTTCTTGCTGCATCTTCTCTGGAAACAGGAAGCTGGGCTTCAGCTGCCGGAATGATTTCCTTTCCATTCTGCAGATACACGCCAGTATCATATAATTTCATAATAAAGCTCCTCCTCATCTTGAGAGATTTATAAGTAACAAATATTATGCAGCTGTTCACCAGCAACATTCTGAGAGGTATTTTTTGTGAACAGCAGCAACATTATCGTTAATTATAGTAGATTTCTCCGAAAGGGTCAAGCAAAAACACTTTAGCGTGCTAAAAAGCTTTTTTTGCAAAAAATGGTCTGTAATTTTGCTCCACATTTCTGTTGCAACTTTTTCAAATCAGTGATAAGGTAGAATCTACCAACACTGAAATAATGGGAGGTGTTCTAAGATGTTTCGCCTTTGGGGACGAATCTGGAAAGATAACCATATGCTGAAGGATACCGTGATCTGTGATGACCGCCAGGAGACCAGAACGCACAAGGTTTTTCACTGTCTGGAGCAGATCTGTTATGAGCTGGATCTTGGTAATCCAATCTGGCTGGATACTACGGTGCGGGATTTTAAGAAGCACAGTAAAACACGTTTTTATCAGGATAATTTTATTGAACAGATTGACTTTGATTACCTGGAAATACAGGTAATAGAGGAAGATGGAGAAGAATGATGAAAAAGACAAAAATGTTTATGCTGGTTCTCACCAGCGCAGTACTTGCCCTTACTCCGGTAACTGCAAACGCAGCTGAAGCTGCACCTTCTCAGGTAACGGAAACTGTTATTGCCACCCCTACTCCGACACCCAAAAAGCCACAGAAAAAAGGCTGGGTGAAGACCAAATCCGGAATCAGAAGATACTATCGAAAAGGAAAACGCCTCACCGGTTTCCAGAAGATTGGCAAGAATTATTTCTATTTCAGTGCCAAGGGAACCCTATTAAAAAATACTACTGTTAATAAAGGTTACAGGGGATTTACTTACTACATCGACAATAAAAGTCATGTAATCGGCAGAAAAAAGGGTTCTACCTACTATACTGCCAGCGGAAAGAGAATGACTCAGGTTCAGATTGCCAACCTCCGCTCCAAGCAGATTGCAGCAGAGATCACCAATTCCAGCATGTCCAAATCCCAGAAGCTTCAGACATGTTTCAACTGGGTGATCAAGGGCTATTATAATATCTGGCGTGATTTTGACCAGGGCGGCAAGGACTGGCCGGCTACTTTTGCAAATGACCATTTTCTGCATCACAACGGAGACTGCGTTTCTGACGCTGGCGCATTTGCTTACCTCGCCAAGGCAATCGGATACAAGAATGTTTATGTATGTGCCGACGCTGTGCAGAGCAACAACAATGCCCACGCATGGTGCGAGATCAACGGGTATGTTTATGACCCGCTTTTCGCAGAAGCAAAGAGTTACAGCAAGTATTACGGTGCAACCTATGGTTCTTATGGACTTTACCCGGTTTTGAAATATAAGATTTCATAAATGGTTAATATTCGCTGTACTGGCTGCAGTAACTAAGTTCAGACAAAATATATGCGGCGCACAGATTACAAAAGCTCCCGGATCCGCTACAGGATTCCGAGATCTTTTTTGGCAAGCTGGTCAGCCATATCGTTGTATTTGTCGTTGGAGTGTCCTTTTACTTTTACAAAATGGACTTTTACTTTCTTCACGGCTTCCCGGTAAAAGGCCTGATACGCAATTGTTCCGGGTTTGGTAGCTTTCCAGGCACCGGTGCACCATTTGGCAATGCCTTCATAATCATGGTAAATGGTGATTTCCGGAATATTATGATCCACAGCATACTGCATTGCCGCTTCGGAGCCTTTGATTTCTCCTGCTACATTATGCATCAGTGCCAGCTCTTTGTCTGTCATTTTTTCGCAGAATGTGTGCTCTTCTCCATCCTTCAGGATGACCATTCCGTAGGAAAATTCGCCGGTGTCAGAGCGGTAACTGCCATCTACGTAGGCAATCACCTGGGCTGACGCAGGTTTTTTTGCCCTGGGAAGTGTATCCGGGATGCCCTCTGCATTCACACCGGCAAATGCCTGTGCCTCTTCCATAGTGGGAAAGCTCTTAAATTCTGCTCCCGAAAATCCCGTGACCTGTTTCTGACACTCTGCCCAGGTCATAAATACACCTGTTTTTCTGCCTGTTCTTACTGCATAGTATTTCTTTGCCATGTAGTCTCCCTTCTGTATCAGACATTCTCAAACACTTTTTCTTTAATTATAACGAAACTGTTTCTTATCTTCAATAATAGATTAGAGCATGTCCACAACACACTCTAATCTATCCCTGGCCCGAAACTTTAATATACCCTGTTTGTCCTGTCGTCACGTTGGAACCGCTGAATGTTTTTCACCACTTCATCCACTACGCGGAATCTGGTCTCTTTCGCAGCCCATGCAATATGCGGAGTAATGATCAGTTTATTGCTGTTCTGGATCTTAAGAAGCGGATTCTCCGGATTCATTGGCTCTTTGCAAAGAACATCAAGGCCTGCACCTGCAATGGAGCCTTCGGTAAGAGCTGTATACAAATCTGGCTCATTTACAATGGCGCCTCGCGCAAGATTCAGGAAAATAGCGGATTTCTTCATCTTGCGGAATTTTTCCAGTGTCATCAGATTCTCCGTGTACCCGTTCAGCGGTGCATGGACGGAAAGAATATCAGAGCGGGAAAGAAGCTCATCCAGGCTTACCTGTTCATATTCTGTATTGTATTTCTTCCCGGAAGCGGAATAGCAGATAATATGGCAGCCAAATGCCTTGGCAATCTGCGCCACCCTGTTTCCAATTGCGCCAAGACCGATAATTCCCCAGGTTTTTCCATCCAGCTCGAAGAAATTCTGTCCGAAATGGGAGAAACAGGTTCCTCTTGCATATTCTCCGGATTTTACGTAATTGTCGTAATAATTCAGTTTTTCCAGAATATAGAAAAGAAGAGCGAAGGTATGCTGTGCCACTCCGTTTGTAGAGTATCCGGCAACATTGTAAGCTGCAATTCCCCTCTTTTTCAGATAGTCTCCATCCAGGTTGTTAAAGCCTGTTGCGGTCAGGCAGACCAGCTTTAGGTTCTGTGCTTTTCCAATGGTAGACTCGCAGATTGGAACCTTGTTGGCCACGATCACATCTGCGTCTTTTGTCTTTTCTTCCATTTCATCTGCTGTTGTACTTCGATATATTACTACTTCGCCCAGTGCCTCAAATGGAGTAAATACCATATCCTGTCCCAGGCTGTCTGCTTCCAGAATTACAATTTTCATAATGTGCTCCTCGCTTTCTTCTGTGCTCATTTATATAGTCGTGCGTTTCCTCATCTGTTTTATAAAATACCGTTTTCTCCGGGAAAATGCAATCCCAAACTATAAAATGTACAATAAGTGTTACTATCCTGTTATTATTCACTGGTGATGTTCTGCGAGGTGTTTTTTGTGAACAAAGTTCACAGAACCCCCGAGAATTAAGTTTGCGCAGCGTGTTGCTGTAAATGGGGAAAACAATAATCCCCAAAATACAAGAGCGCAAGGCTGATAGTGCTTGCGCCCTCATCTACCATTCTGTAATTGTCAAGCCATAAACTCCCGGATAATTTCCCTCATAATCTTCTCTTCCTCAGGAGTCAGCATCTTACTGAAATGACTTCCGGAAGCAGCTGTCTGCTTGATGCTACTGGTAATCTTATCCACGATTTCTTCCTGTAAAACAGGGTCAGCTTTTTTCGCGGCTGGAATCTCTTCTGTCCAGCTTCTCATCTGCTCCACATAATCTGCCAACGTATCCATCACCAGCTCTTCTTTGTAAGAAAAATCCAACGCCTGACGTAAGAGCAATAACACCACCGGTACAGTAGCGCCCACATACAGATAAGTCAGAGGAAGTCCCTCTTCTATCCTTAACGTCTTGGAAAAATAGATGGCACAGCCAAGAATCACAGTGGACAAAAGTGCCGGATACCACACCAGCCGATTCATTCTGTGAAGAAGCCTGTCCCGTGTTTTCCAAAGTCTCAGCCATTTTTCCTTCAGGCTGATCCGCTGACTGCTGCCTGCTCCTTGGGTGTTTTTCGTGCCTGTGTTTTTGCTTCCGGTACTTTTCAGCATTCTTCTGTAGGTGAGGTTTGTCGTCAGCATTCCAATTGCTCCAAGGGTCCCAAGGGCCGCCATACTGTAGAGCAATATCTGCAGATCCATAATTTTCTCCAGCATAATGTCCTCCCATGCTTTCTTTCAAATTGGGAAACTGTTCAATATCTTTGCACCGCAGTTCTCTTTTTTTGTATGAACCTGATTTCAAAAAATACCTGGCGGAACATTGCCAATAAACAGTAACCTTTTACGAACATTATACCGCTGTCCTGTTCTGTATGAAACATAAATCGTTCGTCAAATTCTCGGTGAATCCCGCTTATCCTGTGGTTTCTCTGCATATTTTCCTATTTTATGATCACTTATATAAAGACTTTCCGCAATATATCAATTAGTTTTTGATTTATTGCGGAATAAGTATGATATATTGCGGAATAGCATTGATTTTTCGCGCTATAAGTCAAATATATCGCGGAAATAAATGTAAATGCCCCTTAAACAGATTCTGATTATATCTACAGAGTCTGCTTAAAGGGCAATACATTATCTTCCCTACATTTCCTGCAATGCAGCTACCACTTTCTCAAATTGCATAAAGTGAGACGCCTTTACCAAAATGGTATCACCGGTCTGCACATAATCAGACAGATGGGACAAAAGGCTGTCACGGTCCGGTTCTTCTATAACGATAAGCTCCGGGTTCTTTCTCGCCATCTTCGCAATGTTTGCGGAAAGAGGGCCGGTGCAGATGCAAACGTCAATTCCACACTGGGCTGCATGCTCGCCTACCTCTGCGTGAAGCTGAACTTCATTCTCTCCAAGCTCTCCCATGTCGCCTAAGATTGCCACTCTTCTGCCAGCACCATCTTTCAGCACATCCAGTGATGCTTTCATGGACATTGGGTTGGCATTATAACAATCGTCTACGATAAGGAAACGGTCTGTCTCGATCATGTGGAATCTGCCGCTGATGGCTTCCAGGGTCTCAATTCCATGACGGATCTGCTCCAGCGTCAGTCCGTAAATACGACCAACTGCAGTTGCTGCCAGGGCATTGTATACCATATGACGGCCAGGCATTGGGATGTCCGTTGTAAAAGACTCCTCACCTACGTGAATGCGGCAGGTCATGCCTTTCAACCCTCTGCTCACGATCTCATCCGCATAAATATCCTTATCTGACTCCATACCGAAGAATACAGGCTTAATTCCTTCATATTCTTTCACAGTGCAAAGCTTATCATCGTCACCGTTTAATACAATATGTCCATCTTTTTTCAGATATTTAAAAATTTCGGTTTTCGCTTTCAACACACCGTCTCTGTCACCCAGGTTCTCCAGATGGCAGGTGCCAATATTCGTGATCACACAGGTATCGGGTCTTGCAATCTTTGCAAGTCGGGTCATCTCACCAAAATCGCTGATTCCCATTTCCAGAACTGCGATCTCATCCTCGTCACGAAGGCGGAATACGGTGAGTGGAAGACCTAACTCATTGTTAAAGTTTCCCTGTGTTTTCAGGGTACGGTATTTCTCTTTCAGGACAGAGGCAATTACCTCTTTTGTACTTGTTTTTCCCACACTTCCGGTAATTCCAACAACCGGAATCTGAAGCTGCTGCAGGTAAAATTCTGCAATGTCCTTTACAGCCTGAAGGGAAGATTCTACCTTGATATATGGGAAATCAGCATTCTCCAGGATTCTCTCAGATAAGGTAGCAAGCGCACCTGCCTCCATCACCTGGGGAATAAATTTATGGGCATCTACACGTTCGCCTACGATGGGAACAAATAAGGTTCCGGCTTCTGCTTTCCGGCTGTCTGTTGTAATAGAGGAAACCTCCTGCTCCAGCTTGTCAGACGGTCCGGAATAAACACCGCCGCAGACCTTGGTCAGGTTTTCCAGGGTAAGATTTTTCATTTTATTTAATCCTTTTTATATTTAATATAAACATTCGGTATATTATTCGTACTTCTTTAAAGAAATCCGGATCAGTTCCTCGCAAAGCGTCGGATAATCCATTCCCAGTACCTTCGCCTCCTGAGGAATCAGACTGGTAGGAGTCATTCCCGGAAGGGTATTTGCTTCCAGACAGTACATATCTCCGTTCTCTTTCATCATGAAATCCAGACGGCTGTAGCCAGTAAGTCCCAGTGCTTTTGCTGCCTTCACTGCATTCTCCTGCATTTTTGCTGTGAGCTCCGGAGAAATCTCAGCCGGGCAGGTCTCTACAGTAGAGCCAGCCTGATATTTGTTCTTGTAGTCATAGAATCCCTGGATCGGAGCAATCTCGATGATCGGATACGCCTTGTCATCCACAACTGCAACAGAAAATTCACGGCCTTTGATATACTCCTCCACAACAATATCCGCGCCATACTGGCATGCATCTGTAAGAGCCTCTTCGTATTCTTTCTGATCATTTACAATATAAACACCTACGCTGGAACCGCCGCAGCTTGTTTTTACAACTACCGGGAATTCCAGTCCATGCTTAGCAATGTCTTTCTCCAGATTGTCTCTTGTCATGGTAAATCCGCCTGGGGTAGGAACATGGTTCATCAGGAAAACTTCCTTGGTGATACGCTTATCCATAGCCATGGCACTGCTGAGATAACCGGTTCCTGTGTAACGGATTCCCAGCAGGTCAAAGGTAGCCTGCACCTTTCCATCCTCACCATTTGCGCCGTGAAGTCCAAGGAACACAATGTCACATTTTTCACAAAGTTCCAGAACATTTGGTCCGAAAAAGCTTCTGCGTTTTTTCTCCATCTCCTTGATCTGCGGATTGAAGCTGCTCATATACTCTGCTGCTTTTTCCACATCATATTCAGCCGGGAAAGGATTCTCCCAGTCTACATTCTCAACTCCACAGAAAATATCTACAAGTATTGCCTCATGACCTTTCTGGCGCAGTGCACCGCAGATTCCGGTACCGGATACAATGGAAATCTCTCTCTCCGTACTGGTTCCTCCAGCCAAAACTACTATCTTCATAATCTTATATCTCCTTTTTTGTTCGTAAACGTAACTGTTCAGTTCCTTCACAGTTACACGCTTTGCCATGCACAGGAATCATGCATTCGCATGATTTCGCGCTGAATTTCCGTGGGGCGTGCAGATTGCGGAAATGATTTTTCAAACAGACTCTAGTTTTCCCAAAACACCTCGCGGAATATTCTCTACTGAATAGTTACTCATACACAACCACCGGCATGCCAACCTCAATATTTGCATAAATCTCGGCCGCCTTGTCATATGGAACATTTACACATCCATGGGAGCCTTCCCACAGATAAAGATTTCCTCCAAACTCAGACCGCCAGGAAGCGTCGTGAATTCCCACATTTCCTGCAAAAGGCATCCAATAGGTCACATTTGCCTCATAATCCTCTCCTGTAAGCACAGCCGGAGATTCCTTGGCATCCAGTGCATAACAGCCTGTAGGAGTGCCACAGCCTTCAATATCCGGATTTCCGCTTACAATAGGTGTGTCCACGATCGGAGTTCCCTTCTGGTAAAAAACAAGACGCTGGTTTGTCAGATCTATCTCCACGTAGGTGGAACCAATATCATTGGTTCCGCGACTATAGCCTGAATACAGATAAACAGGCTCACGAACCTGGGTAACACCGCTTTCGATAGCAGCGATCAGCGCTTTTACTTCTTCGTCCTGATCGATCACCCAGCCGTAATCGCCGCCTTTAATTTCCACCTGGCGATTATCGTAAGTCAGAAATGTCCTGGTCTGTCCCATAGTATCATATTTCAGCCCAAGGTCTGCCACATACTGCCGCACCAGATTTTCATCCAGTATCACATTGCCATCCTCATCATAACCGAACCAGTTCTTGATCAAGGTACGGTCCACAGTCTCAGTACGATCAGCAAAGTCATAAGTTATGATCACCTTGACAAGCTGGTTCATTTTTTCACAATTGGCTTTCAGCTGTTCATCTGTGCTGTATACCGAAGGCTTCCGGTAGCAGCTCTCGTTCTCCAGATTTACAGAAGTTTTTCCCCGGAGCATGGCTGCGGAAATCACTTCCTCCGTCTTAGTGCGATCCAGAGCATTTCCCATTACTTCCGGAATGATTTCAAAAGTATCTCCGGTATCCTGGATCTGGGCATCCACAGGCTGGACTACATTCTCTGGCTGCATGCATTTCAGATTATCAACAGCCTGCCCCATGAGCTCCACATTATAGCTGAGGGATTCTGAAATATCATAATTCTTATCCTGGTTAAAAGCAAGAAACCAGGTAAAACGGTCCTGATCTTTGATCAACTGCTTCACAATTCCAGTAGACACATAGGAAAGCCCCACATCCTGGGCAGAAATTGCTTCCTGACCGTTTTTCATGGTCTCCACAGCAAGAACATAAGCGCCTACACGCTGGTTCAGAAGGTCCTCGGTATCTTCTGAAGCCATATAGGAACAATTAAAGCCATTTACCATAGATCCTGGAAGAAAATGACTGGAAAAGTAGTACACGCCATATCCATAGGCTCCTGCTGTAAGAAGCAGCAGCAAAACCACAAGTAAAATAACAATCGTTCTTCCTGCGCCTGCTTTTTCCTTATTTTTTGCCATAAATTCCTCCCTGCTTATGATGAATTCTTATTGCCTTTACACGACCACATCTTCTGTTTAACCTTATGTAGGAAATAAACTCCATAGTCGGCATTTATTTCTATCTTCCAAATGCAGACGGGTAAAGACAATAAAAAGCAGATGATTACTGTTCACAGATAACAGTAGATTACTCTGCCTCTTTTTATATGCCAGATCAGGTACTTTTCCTGATCTGGCATGGTTACATTCTATGCGCAAATTTCCGATTTCAGAGCCTGTTTGAAAATAGCGGCTCACCTTTTACGGAAAGGTTACCGTTCACAGCAACACGCTTTTAGCCGAGAAGTTTTTCTACACTGACAAGTTTCACACAAAGTACGAATACCTGTGCTGCTTTGCCAAGATCCTCAAGTGTAGGGAAGGATGGTGCAATACGGATGTTGGAATCTTTCGGATCCTTGCCGTATGGATAAGTAGCACCTGCGCCAGTAAGGACAACACCAGCCTCTTTTGCTCTGGCTACAATTGCCTTTGCACAGCCATCCAGGGAATCAAAAGAGATGAAATATCCGCCGTGTGGCTTTGTCCACTCACCGATTCCAAGCCCGGAAAGTTCTTTGTCAAGCGTATCCAGAACCAGCTCGAATTTCGGACGGAGGATATCTGCGTGTTTTCTCATGTGGGCGTGAAGTCCGTCAAGATCCTTAAAGAATCTTACGTGACGGAGCTGGTTCAGTTTATCATGACCGATGGTCTGAACCTGCATATATTTGCGGAAATCATCCAGGTTTGCCTTGGAAGCTGCAACGGCAGCAATTCCGGAGCCTGGGAAGCTTACCTTTGAAGTGGATGTAAATTTATAAACAAGATCAGGGTTGCCAGCTTTTGCACACTCACCAAGAATCTCAACCAGGAAATCCTGATTATCATCATAGAGATGATGGATGCTGTATGCATTATCCCAGTAAATACGGAAGTCAGGTGCTGCCGGTTTCAGTCTTGCAAAACGCTCTACGGTTTCTTTGGAGTAAGTGTAACCCTGTGGGTTGGAGTATTTCGGAACACACCAGATTCCTTTGATCGCTGCATCTTCACTTACCAGTTTCTCTACCATGTCCATATCCGGTCCCTGTGGAGTCATCGGAACATTGATCATCTCGATTCCGAAAAATTCGGTGATCTTGAAGTGACGGTCATAACCTGGTACCGGACAGAGGAATTTCACCTTGTCAAGTTTGCACCATGGAGTATTTCCCATTACACCCTGAGTCATGGAACGTGCGATACTGTCGAACATAACGTTCAGGCTTGAGTTTCCATATATGATAATGTGTTCCGGATCTACCTCAGACATTTCTCCAAGAAGACGCTTGGCTTCCGGAATACCGTCGATCACACCGTAGTTACGGCAATCTACTCCAGTCTCGCATTTCAGATCTGAATTGCCCTTCAGAACGTCCATCATTTCCATAGAAAGTTCCAGCTGTGCATTGCTTGGCTTTCCTCTTGACATGTCAAGGGCAAGTCCCTGTGCCTTGATCTCTTCAAATTCTTTGTCCAGCTCTTTTTTCAGTGCCAGAAGCTCTTCATGATTCATTTCGGTATATTTTTTCATAAATTCCTCCTTCGGCAATTGCCTGTTTGGTGTATCCTCCTCGTATATCTTTTCCATTTTAGTATGCTAAATTGTCGGTTGTCAAGTGTTTGGCTCTATTTTATATAAAATCCCTCTTAAACCGGTTACTGTTCACTTCGTTCACAGTAACACGCTTCGCGATGCACAGAAATCATGCTTTGCATGATTTCGCGCCGCAACTCTCGGGTTTTCTGTGAACTTTGTTCACAAAAAACACTTCGCGGAATGTTACCAGTGAACAGTAACTTAAACCGCTTCCCATCTTCCAGAAGCACCGCATGGCAATACCAGCCCATTTGACTTCACCGGAAGACCAATTTCCTGGGAATCTACATGTCCCTTATACTTCTTCATCTCTGTTGCCAGCATATAAGTAAGTACAGCCGGAGCAAGTCCGGTGGTGTAGGAATTGATCAGGAAAAACAGGGGATCATCGCTGAGAATCTTTGTGCAAAGCTTCACCAGGGGATGAATGGCATCCTCAATTTTCCAGATCTCGCCTTTTGGTCCTCTTCCATAGGACGGAGGATCCATGATAATTGCGTCATAGTGATTCCCCCGGCGGATTTCACGCTCTACAAACTTCACGCAGTCATCTACCAGCCAGCGGATTGGTGCATCAGCAAGACCACTTGCTGCCGCATTCTCTTTCGCCCAGGTAACCATTCCCTTAGAGGCATCTACGTGTGTAACGGATGCACCTGCGGCTGCCGCCGCAAGAGTTGCACCACCTGTATAAGCAAACAGATTCAGAACCTTGATCGGTCTGCCAGCCTTGCGGATCTTGTCTCCAAACCAGTCCCAGTTTGCTGCCTGCTCCGGGAAAAGACCGGTGTGCTTGAAGCTGAATGGTTTCAGATGGAACGTAAGATTCTTGTAATGAAGATCCCACTGCTGGGGCAGATCAAAGAACTCCCATTCACCGCCTCCCTTGGAGCTGCGGTGATAGTGTGCGTTCATCTTGCGCCATCCTGGCTCTGTCTTCGGTGTATCCCAGATTACCTGCGGATCCGGACGGACAAGGAGATATTTCCCCCATCTCTCCAGTTTCTCGCCGCAGGAAGTATCAATTACTTCGTATTCTTTCCAGCCATTTGCTATCCACATTTTATTTTTACCTCATTTTCTATTATTTCGCACAAAAGTCCTAAATGTCATCCATGAATCATATCTGTATAAGTAAAATCATGAATCATTTATAGCACGAATGCGGACAACCCCTGGGAATCGCCACAAACGCAATGTAACTGACTTTCATTTCGCCTAATATCAAAGAACAAATTTATGATAGCAGAAAACTGTACCCACGTCAATTTTGTTAATCTTCTTCCCTGAAAAAGTGCCCAAAAATCTGCCTCACTTTTTTCGGATTTTTCCCATTGAACCACATATTTTTTCGCACTATAATCACATTAAAAAGGAGCGTGATTCAAATGTCAGAAAAGACTACCGATAATAAACTTCCTTACACCTGTACCTCCGCCTACGACCGCAACGCCTGCAAGGGATGCGTCTGTTCCACCTGCTATGAGCAGGAATTCTGCGACAGGTGCAGCAGCTGCGAAAATCAGTCGAAGCGCAAGGAGCGCTGCAATGCTTATGAGGGTGCATACAATTATTAGGCCTCTGTTTTTTGCTCCTCATGCACAAAAAGTCTGAGTACAGATGCCGTTGCAAGTGACATACTATACTCAGACTTTATTATGAAATCATTCTTTCTGCATATTCCTGCAGCAAACTATCAGCAGCTGGCTTTTTCTGCTTTTTCCTTCCGTCTCTCATCCCACAGCTGATCTGCTCTCTCTTTCCAACAGGCTGCATATTTATCACATTTGCCGCAAAGATGCTCTGCACTCTCCGGTGACTGAAGATCTGTGGATTTCGCACCGGTCTCTGCTACTAATTTACGCAGGATCTCTGGATTCTCCAGCATTGGACATGGACGAAGCATGTTCTCGTTGAAAGGCTGGTTATCATGATAAGCCTGGAAAATCGGGCTCTTCAGTGCGTCCAGAAGAGAAGTATCTTTGATATTGCAGTTTGAATAATGGATGAATACACAAGGCTCCACATCACCATTTGCATTAATATGCAGATAATGTCTTCCACCTGCAATACATCCATGTACAAATTCAGCATCATTCTGGAAATCCAGTGTAAAGATTGCTTTCGTGCTTCTGAATTTACGGATTGCACGATACATTTCTTCTCGCTGGTCCGGTGTAAGAAGAAGCTCCGGTGAAGCGTCATTTCCAACTGGCATATAATGGAAGAACCATGCAAATAATGCACCGCAGTCAATCAGCTTGTCAAAATATTCCTCACTGCTTACACTGTCTACGTTCATGCCTGTATAGCAGGTGGAAACTCCAAATGGAAGTCCTCTGTCCTTCAACAGTTTCATTGCATGCATAACCTTCTGATAGATTCCCTCTCCACGGCGTCCGTCGTTGGCTTCCTCGGAACCTTCCAGACTGAATGCCGGAACGAAGTTCTTTACTCTTAAGATTTCATCACAGAATTCCTCATCGAAAAGTGTTCCGTTTGAGAAGGAAAGGAACTCACAATCCGGATGCATCTCACAAAGTTTAATAAGATCTTTCTTACGTACAGTAGGTTCACCACCGGTATAAATATACATGTAAACACCAAGCTCTTTACCCTGTCTGATAATGGAGTCAATGGTCTCCAAATCCAGGTTCAGCTTGTGACCATACTCTGCTGCCCAGCATCCTGTGCAATGCAGATTACAGGCACTTGTAGGATCCAGAAGGATTGCCCACGGAACATTGCAATTGTTCTGTGCAGCAACCTCTTCCTGTCTTGCACTTCCCTTTAAGCTGGCATTTACAATAAAGTTCTGGAAAAATACTTTTCGAACACCTGGATCCAGCTGATACAGATTCATGATCAGCTTATACCAGTTGCTGTCTGTGTCCTGGATTGCATTACGAATGGCATCCCTCTGACTCTTATACCAGTCCTGCGGAGTGAATTTGTCAACTAGCTCCATCAGCTTCGGAATGTTTGTCTCCGGATCCTTTTCCAGATATTCTAATGCTTTTGTTACAGCGCTTTCTACAGCTGCCTGTTTTGCTTTATCAATCAGTTTCATAATGCTCCTCCTTTAAATTTCTCTGAATTCATCTTCCCAGACTACATTTTCATTCTCACGGATTTTCACAGTGTATACTACCACGCAAAGCTTCAGTATTCCCTCCAGCAGAAATGCCACGCCTGTAAAAATCACAGTCAGATTTGCACCTCCTATCGGATCAACGAGAAGAAGCATTCCAAATATTCCGGTTGTTACTGCAATAAGCAAAACTGCCCACCAGAGCTTCAAACCGAATTTTTTCGCTTCCACTGACATCTGGATCCGAAGCAATGCATCGGTCAGAATCACAAGACCGAAAATCACGAAAATCAGTCTTAGTATGGCTTCCCTTCTCACCAGAATCAGAATTCCAACTGCAATCATGAGAATTCCAAAGCCAAGGTCAAATTGAAAAGCCAGACAGTAAAAATCTCTGGAAAAATAGCCGATAATTTTTATGATTCCATCTGCAATGAACAGAATTCCTGCAAGAACACAAATTATTTTCACGGCTTTTTCCGGAACAGCCATCAAAAAAATTCCCAAAGCACAGAAAACAACTGCCATCACTATATATCCATTTCGTGCTATTTTCAAAGTTCCTGACGAATTCATTCTGATTCTCCTTTCTGCTTTTCATGGATTTATTATAGTAAGATAAATTTCAAAAAGGAACGGACAAAAAAAGGACTGTGTCTGAAATTCAGACACAATCCCATATTTGCCTAAAAGCTTACCGCATTTCCATTCTCCGGGGAAAAAAGCAGATTTACAAATTCCCTATACGATTTTCAGATAAGCAGGTTTGGTTCCTGCCACCTTTTCCAATGTTTTCTCAAAAGTATTTTCATAGAGTTCACGCAGTTTCTCTGCATATTCTGTCAGATCGTAAGACATCCTGTGATCCATCCAGTCCAGAATCACTCCGATCATTACGCATTTATAAAAATGCATGAGCACCTTCATATCTTCTTTTTCCATAATTTCTTCTTCAAAATTATGTACGATATACTGCTTTATAACATACTGGCACATTTTATCCAGTACACTGGTAAACGTTTCTCTCTGCACGGAACAGTAAATATGGAGCATGGCCTTCTTGTTCTCTCCGATCAGATTCACCAGTACCTCAAGGCATTCCAGCATAGAATCCACTTCCACCGGATGTTCAAAGGCATTGTCCACTTCCCGAAGAAGAGCTGATTCCACAACATCAGAAATATCGCGGAAATGATAATAGAAAGTATTCCGGTTCACACCGCAGCGCTCCACAATATCCTTCACTGTAATTTTCGCAAGAGGTTTCTCATTAAGCAGTTCAAACAAAGTCCTGATAATAATTTCTTTCGTAAAACCAGACATTTTCTCACCTGTCATCTTGAAATGAAGCCGTAAAAAAGCCTAATCGGCTATGTTTCTGGCTTGTTAAGTTATTATCACAGATTATGCCACAAACCAATTTAAAATGCAAGGACAACGCGCCCTTGCATTTACATTAATTTCCCCTGTTCTGATAAAACATCAATTTCTGGAACTGATTCATTTCTTCGGATACGTCCCGGACAGCTCCATAAAACATTTTATGTCCATCCTGTTCTCTCAGGAAAAATGCTTTGATATTTATCCAGATATACTGACCGTCTTCTCTTCTGCGACGCACAGTTCCCTCTGCACCTTCAGCCAGTCTCTGGAAAGACCGCTGGAAAATATTCTGCATTTTTTTCCTGTCATCCGGGTGTATTGCCTCCATGACCTGAACATTCTCTGCCAGATCCACAGGATCCTGTCCAACCAGCAGACAGTACTTATCATTTACCTGCAGCAGCTCCACATTGTCACAATATACATCATAAATGGCAATTGGTCCAAGAATATTATTCAGTATACTGTCGCTTGCCAGCTCTGACTGAAACAGATCCTTGAAACGTATATGCTCAATTTTTCGCGCCTGAATCCCACGGTAATCCACATTATTCTCGTCATTGAGAAGTATTTTTATTTCTTCGACTGGAAGAGGCTTGTAGAAGAAATAGCCCTGGCCATAAATACAGCCCATATTCAGCAGATAATTGATCTGGTCTTCCGTCTCAACGCCCTCTGCGATCATACGAAGTCCCATAATATTTGCCATTCTGGTAACAGCCTCAAGAATTCCCATTCCCTTGTCCATGGTATTCTCATCCATTTTCAGGAACTTCATGTCAATCTTCAGAACGTCTACATTCACATCCTTCAGCATATTCAAAGAAGAATATCCGCTTCCAAAATCATCCATCAGAACGGTAAAGCCTGCATTTCGCAGTGCCTCTGCCACACCTGTGATCACCTTATATTCTTCTACATAAGCACTTTCTGTAATCTCCAGCTCTACATATTCTGGCGGAAGCTCGTATTTGCGAACCAGATTTTTAAAATGCTCTACTACATCAATTGCATAAATATCCACACTGGATACATTGACAGAAATAGGAATTACCTTGTGTCCGCTTTTTATCCAGTCCTGCAGCGTCTGGCAAACCTGCTCCCACACCTTCATGTCCAGTTCTGTGATCAGTCCGTTACTCTCCATAACCGGAATAAAATATCCAGGTGCCACAATTCCCTTCTCAGGATGCTTCCAGCGCACCAGTGATTCCAGCCCGACGATCTTACCTGTGTTCAGATTACATTTCGGCTGAAGATAGTAGATAAACTCATCTCTTTCCAGACCGGCCTGCACTTCAGCAAGGAGCACATGATTATTCTCCAGTCGTGTCTTCATATCTGAGCTGTAATAAGCACAACGTACAGCATAATTTCCCTTTACTGTCTCCTGCGCAAGAATTGCCCGGTCATACATCTGTGAAGCACTGAGACTGATATCATCAATTACATAAAAACCAAAAGCAGGAAGGAATCCGGTATGTCCACCGTATGCACGCACAAATCCGGTAATACGGCATTTCAGATTTTCGAGAACTTTTTCATCATTTGGAAGAACAATTACAAAATCGTCTCCGCCCATATAGCCGGCAATCCCGCCAAATTCCTGACGCATTTTATTAAGATGCGCCCCGATTTCCCGCAGGAGCTTGTCTCCTGCCACCTGACCATACCATTCATTAAAAAGCTTAAAATGTTCAATATCAACGGCTACCAGACAGTATTTCCCTGCCGTAGTTTCATTTACTCTGAGGAAAGCTTCTGTCTGTGTAAAAAAAGGAATTCGGGCAAATAAACCTGTAAGCTTATTCTTCTCAGTCTTGCCCGGGTTTCTCCGTTCCAGAATCTCCTTCTTCATATTTACAAAACGGCAAAGATTATCCATATCCTCCTCGTAAATATCCTTTGCCAAAATTACATGACAGTTCCTTGCTCCCGGCCACTCGACCTCTCCAGCATTGATTTTCAGCCATTTCCCCTGATCTTCATTATAAAATAAATCTGTTTTCCGGTTCGGATGTGCCAACGGGCAATTACGACAGGGCTTCTCTCTTCCCTGAAACTTCTCATAACAGATCTCTCCGGGCTCAAAATCCGAAAACTGTTTCATCAGTGCTTTACTCATATACTGAATTCGATATGACTCATCTACTATGTATGTAATTGTCTCAGTTCTCTTCTCCTGTCTCATACGCGTCCTTTTCCATTTCTGAATGTAAATCCAACGATTAAAACTATTAAAAATATTATAAGCTATTCCTTTTCAATACGCAACATGTCAACTCGCGAAAGTTTTTCTGTTTTTTTTTAGGCAAAATGACACATATTACAATAAAGCTAAGAAATGCTCCCGCCAGAAAACAATAGAATCTATTGGCTGGCTGAATGAATTGGAAAAACAGTATGATGACCCTATTGCTCACTTTCAAAAAAGAGTGGAGCAGCTAAAAGCTGACAAAAGCCGACAATATTGTTGCATTTAGCGTGGCTTTCTTTTACACTCATATTTATCGGACAAGTACGTTTTTATACGGTGCAGTGTATCCATAAGCTTACGTACAATATTTTCATAAGAATATCTTAAGATTTTACCCCTTTCATCTTAAATTTTGTCTGATACCTTATATATTACAGGGGAGGTGAAAAAGAAAATGGCAACAATTCTTGTATGTGATGATGATAAAGATATTGTAGAAGCCATCAGCATTTATCTGGAACAGGAAGGTCACCAGATTCTAAAGGCTTACGATGGACAACAGGCACTTTTGGTTTTACAGAAAAATGAGGTAGATCTGTTGATCATCGACGTTATGATGCCGAAGCTGGATGGCATCAGGGCAACTTTGAAAATCAAGGAGGAGCATTCTCTCCCTATTATTATTCTTTCAGCAAAGTCCGAGGATGCAGATAAAATTCTTGGATTGAATGTTGGAGCTGACGATTACGTAACCAAGCCCTTTAGTCCTTTAGAGCTGATTGCCAGGGTTCGTTCCCAGCTTCGAAGATATACCCAGCTGGGTGCAGCAGTTTCCTGTGAAAGTCAGCATATTTATACAACCGGCGGGCTGACGGTGAATGACGATCAGAAAGAAGTTCAGGTGGATGGCGAAGCCCTGAAGCTTACGCCAATTGAATATAATATTCTGCTTCTTCTCATAAAGAATCAGGGCCGGGTATTTTCCATCAATCAAATTTATGAAAATATCTGGAATGAAGAAGCAATTGCGGCAGATAACACAATTGCCGTGCATATCCGGCATATCCGGGAAAAGATTGAGATCAATCCCAAGGAGCCCAGGTATTTAAAAGTTGTCTGGGGACTTGGGTATAAAATTGAAAAGCTTTGATTAAAAGTATTTGAAAGATTCGCTATTGAATATGCCAAATGGCGTTACCAATACGATAAGCAGCACATTATCAAGAAAGGGGTTAATCATATGGAAAAGAAAAAATGGCACCGCAGCCCTGGTATCAAAGGGCTTTTGCTCCTATTGCAATATATTTTTCTGGGAGCTGTAATCTTCTTAGGTTTATTTTTAATTACCTCTTTGGCACATGGTCTGAGGCTTTCTGATTCCGGGAAAGATTATCTGGATTCCACGGCATTTGCCAATACCCTCTACGACGCAGCCTATGACGTGATGTACGGAATTTCTGTTACATTTCCCTATACTAATGTATCCTGGAAAGGCCTTGCCCAAAATGAAGCTTCCCAGTCATCTGACAAAAATGCCTCATCTGCGGCTCACACTTCTTTAAATCAGACATCTGCATCCCAAGTAGTTGATCTTAATGAAATTGCCAACGATGAAGAAATCTCTTTTCAAAACACCTCCGGTCTGGCCTATTCAGTTTCAGACCTGGAAAAATGGGCGCAGGATTTTGATACCTCCAGTGGAAATCCCATTGTGATCTGCCACCAGGCTTCTTCTGCCGGCGAGTCACTTTCCCGGCATTATTATTATGTTCAGGATTTTCTGGAAAAAATTGACAGTGGAGAGCTGGATTTTTCTGTGGATATGGAGTATTACGGATTCAGTGACTCTGCAACTGAAATAGCATCCTACGATGAAAATCTCAAACAGCTTATCGAAGACATCAAAAACGACATGCAATATGGTGTAATGGATGATCTTTCCGGCATTCAGATCACATCCGGGGACGGCAAAGTGCTCTATGATTCCATCTCCCTCTATGATGGATATTATGAACCAACAGAGGCTTATCCGCCCCAAGGCGCAGACAGCATTCTGGATGTTCTAAATTCCAATGCCAAATGGAACGACCGCATAGATGAGGCTTTCGAATCTCTTTACAGCCTTCTTTCCAGAACTGACTTTTATATCCAGCAGGAGCAGATTCTGAAAAATTATTCCCAGGGTCACTCCAACATGAGTTACATTTACATTAACGAGGATGACGGACAGGTTATTTCCAATGACAGCAAGCTGGAAGCCCAGCTGGGCTATACCTTGGAACGCAGTGTAACACACGTTGATTCAGCCATAGAAAATCCTACAGCTGACAATATGGGGGGCACCATCGATTATTGCACAAAACTGACAGATCTTTTAAAATCTATAAATGGTATTTCCTATGTTCTTATCCAATATCAACCAGATGGATTTACCAGCAACCTGGCAGGGCTCAAGAAATACAATACTTTCCCCGGAAACAATGTTACCTGCGACTCCTGGAAGGAGGTGGCAAACTCCCTGCTGCCAGCAGTAAACAGCAATTTCATCTTTGCCGCCTATGTGGATCAGGCATTTCCTGTTTCCGATACCTTTTTTGCCGACAAAACATTTTTTGAAAACTATTCCAGCTATCAGAAGCCGGTATTTCTTTTCTTCCTGCTGTGCGGCTTTCTTTTCCTGGCTGCGTTTGTATGGCTAACAGCAATTGCCGGAAGAAAAAACAGCGACCAAAAGCTGCACCTTTGCTTTTTTGACCGCTGGCCAACCGAGCTTTCTGCAGGACTGATTCTGCTTGCATGGTTTCCTGTCCTGGTACTCCTTTTACAATGCCTGTCCTTTGCAGACTATCAGACTGACAGACTGCGTGCCACATCACTCCTTGATGTGAGTCTGTTGCTGAAGCTTATGATTCTGGGGCTTTACACTTTATTCTGGTTCCAGATTGGCTACCTTAGCCTGGTACGGCGGATCAAGGCAAAGCAGCTCTGGAAAAACAGCATCCTGCGCCGTCTTCTTGTCCTGACCTCCAGACTGATTCATTCAGCCAGTCACAAGCTTCACGCCCTTGCTGATCTCTACTCCAGAAACACTGCTGCCAGACTGAAAGCAACCTTCGCTTTTCTTTGCTTTCTTTTCATCAAATATATAATCTGCGGTCCCTTACTTGGCAGCATGCAGCTGTTCTTTTTCTTCAGCTGTCTGGCTGATCTTTTGATACTGCTATATGTCATTACAAAAGCCTGCAGCAGAGAACAGATCATAAAAGGACTGAGAGAAATTTCCAATGGAAACCTGCAATATAAAATTCCTCTGAAACGGCTTTGGGGCGATGATAAACATATTGCAGAATATATTAATAACATTGGAAGCGGTCTTGACGCAGCCGTAGAAAACAGTGTGAAAAATGAGCGGATGAAAACCGAGCTGATCACCAACGTTTCCCACGATCTGAAGACCCCGCTGACTTCCATTATCAGCTACGTTGATCTTCTGAAACGTGAGAATTTTACAGATCCGAAAGTCCTGGAATATCTGGATATTCTGGAAGCCAAGGCAGCCCGGCTGAAGGTACTCACAGAGGATGTTGTAGAAGCCTCCAAGGCCAGCACCGGAAATCTGACACTGAACATGAATAATCTTGATTTCGTAGAAATGCTCCATCAGGTAATCGGAGAGTTCGAGGAGCGTTTCGAAGAACACCATCTTACCATGATGGTACATTTTCCAGATGAACCTTCTGTAATCTATGCAGATGGCCAGCGGCTGTGGCGTGTATTGGAAAATATTTTCGGAAATGTAACAAAATATGCCATGGAAGACACCCGGGTTTACGCGGAAGTAATGAACGCCCACGGTCAGGTGGTTTTCACCCTGAAAAATATTTCCGCCCAGCCGTTAAATTTCGCTGCTGAGGAACTTACCGAGCGTTTCGTCCGCGGTGATGTAGCCCGTGGCACCGAGGGAAGTGGGCTTGGACTTAGCATTGCCAAAAGTCTTACTGAGCTCCAGGGCGGCAAATTCCAGCTTTACCTGGATGGGGATTTATTCAAAGTGACTATCACCTTCCAGGCGCAGAATTCCAAGTGCACTGACGCAGAAGTCCCTGCTCAGCCCAAGCCGGAAACGAGATGATTTTTATCATATGCAGCTATAAAAATAGCAGCAGGAGTAAGCGATTAGTTTACTTCTGCTGCTGTTTTGCAATTAATATTCCAGTCTCGGCATACTCTTAAATTTCTCAAACTCTCCAATGGTAAACATGGAAAGAGCAATGCTTGGAAGTACACTGGACATGCCTGCATTGTTCGCTTTGTACAGCATCGGGAATCACTGGAGGCGGAAACCAAGGCTGTAGCTAAGAGCAAGAGCAAATACGTAAGACGGCACCGACACACCGATTACCGATATGACCGTGGCCAGCGAATCCCATATGGTGTTATATTTCAGGGCTGCCAATAGTCCCAGTAGCAGTCCTACTATCGCTCCGATGATAACGGCAAGTCCTCCGATTCCAATAGAAATTGGAAGTCTTGTCTGAATCATCTGGGAAATAGGAGTGTTCTTGGAAATATTGTAGCTGACACCAAGATCACCTTTTAACATATTTTTTGCGTAGTTCACAAACTGGACAGCTACTGGCTGATCCAGACCGTACTTTACATACAGCGCTTCACGCAGGGCAGGTGTGTTTATGCGGCGGACATTCCATCAAAAATTTGGAATAGAAAACCCCAGTGCTGCAACACTGGGGTTTTCGTTTGTAGTTGAACTACATGGATTTTTCACATCTCTTTGCCCATTGGCATTATAGCATATGTTTTTTTCTTTTCAATATGCATTTTATAATTAAATGTAACTGTTCAGTACCTTCACAGTTACACGCTCCGCGATGCACAGAAATCATGCTTTGCATGATTTCGCGCCGCAATTCTCGGATTTTCTGTGAACTACGTTCACAAAAAACACCTGGCGGAATACTGCCTTCTGAATAGTTACAATTAAATTACATAATCATCTGCGCTTGCAGCCTGCCAGTCAAGAAGGTCTCCTAATGTAATATTATCTACCACTTCATTGATAGCATCATCAATCTTCTTCCAGAGGATACGTGTGACGCATGCATCACCTTTCTCGCAGCCGCCTCCGTCTGGTGCGACACAGTCTACCGGTGACAGACAGCCTTCTGTCAGTCTGAGGATCATGCCTACTGTGTACTCTTCTGGTCTTCGCTGCAGGGAGTAACCGCCCTGTGGTCCGCGGACACTCTTCACATATCCAGCCTTATTTAATACAGAAATGATCTGCTCCAGATATTTCTCAGAAATCTCCTGTCTGCGCGCTACATCCTTTAACCTGATCGGCTCTCCATTGTCATTGGTAGCCAGATCAAGCATTAACTTTATTGCATATCTACCCTTAGTGGATATTCTCATCTTCATTCCTCCTGCTCTGTGATTCTGCAAATGCAAAATCACTCTACAGAAGATTATACCTTCTAATTCCTATTATTTCAATAGGAAATTACCTTTTTATTCGCAGATAATCCAGTATTCCGGAAATAGTTATCGTCTGCGCATGAGCCGCTGCGCGAACTGATAAGCCGGTTCGCAATGTGAACTTTTTCTCACTCTCTGATGTTCCCTCATAAATTACCGGAACTGCTGTGTCGTCATAAGGCTGTCAAGAGTTTCAACTGCCTGATCATTCTGGATGATTTTAAACGTGACATCCTTTTCCCCATCAATTGGCGGGTAATAACAGCAGTCCCTAAAATTCTAATTTTTCTCATATCGTTTCCTTTCCCGAGCTAGAGCGTGTCGATTGCAGAAATATGCTGAAAAAAGAATCGCAATTTACCTGTCTTTCCCTTATAATAATGCTGATAATAAAATGCTTTATCAAACAAGTATCATTTAAAAAGCACTTGAAAAACAGGAGAAAACGAAATGAGTAACCGAATTGAAATAACAGATTTCACTGCCCCGGAGCTGGATGTTTACGCCAGAATCCCGGAGGTGCAGCTTCTACGATTCTATGAGCCCAAACCAGGACTTTTTATCGCAGAAAGCCCAAAGGTAATCCAACGCGCGGCCAATGCCGGATATCAGCCGGTTTCTTTTTTAGTTCAACACAAGGATCTGGAAAAAGAAGGAAAAGAATTGTTACAAAAGTTCCCGGGAATTCCGGTTTATACAGCAGATTATGAGGTACTTGTAAAGCTTACAGGCTTTGCACTTACCCGTGGAATGCTTTGTGCCATGACTCGCCGGGACCTTCCCTCTGTGGAAGATATCTGCAAAAATGCCCGCCGTATCGCCATTCTGGAAAATGTAGTGAACCCAACCAATATCGGAGCCATTTTTCGTTCAGCTGCCGCGCTTCATATGGATGCCATTCTTCTCACACCAGGCTGCTGTGATCCTCTTTACCGCAGGGCAGCCAGAGTAAGTATGGGTACTGTTTTTCAGATTCCATGGACTTATTTTCATAAAAAAGTGTCCTGGCCGGAAGCTGGAATGGAGCTGCTTCGCTCTCTCGGATTTAAAACTGTAGCAATGGCTCTTCGGAACGATTCCATCAGCATTGACGCCCCAGCCCTTCAAGCCGAAGAAAAACTGGCGATTATCCTTGGAGCTGAAGGAGACGGACTGGTGGATGCAACCATCACCGGCTGCGATTACACCGTAAAAATCCCCATGTCCCATGAAGTGGATTCCCTGAATGTAGCTGCCGCAAGTGCTGTGGCTTTCTGGGAACTTGGAAAAAGGTGAGGGAATGCTTCCTCACCTTTTCCAGAGCGTGTTTAAACAGGTTCTAAGACTCCAGCATTTTCACCAGACATTCCTTTTTATAAAATGAGATTCCATAACAAAAGATATCTTTATACCTGTCCTTATAATCCTCTGCATACTTTCTCTCTTTCATCTGCGCCAGTGCTTTATCACAATCTTTATTTAACTGTTTCATGCTTTGCGAATATTTTACTTCGAAAATCGCTACCTTTCCATTGGCTTTATCAATAATCACAAGATCTGGTCTTCCCAATCCATGCTCTTTGTTCGATTCAATCTGTTCACCAGCTCCCATAAAAATGCCTGTGAGAAACGCATGATAGAAGTCTTCTTTATAATCATGATAACTGATGGTATTCCACAGCAATAGATTCATTTCTCTGGTTATAATTTCTGGTTTTTGATTCCAGAGAGCCTGAAAAATCGCTGTTCGATTCCATTTTTTCACACTGTCAGCAAACCATTTCATTACCGTAGTTTCAAAAATTTCTCTTATTTCCGCATTTGGTATCTTTAATGCTTTGGTATCCGGTGAAAATGCAGTTTTCCCTTCTGAAATCCGCGCTTCTGTCAGATAACCAGTCATGTAAAGAATACTCCAAAGATTACTTTCGGATGAATGCAAATAATCATAAGTCAGGTTCTCATCAATATCCTGAAGAATATATCCACCAGAAAGCAATGTTTCCATTTTGTCCGTAATGCTATTGCCTGCAAAATCGATGAAAGAGCGGATAATTGCGTTGTCACTGGTATTTTTCCAATAACTGACTGGCTGCGCTTTGGGATTTCTCTGAAGTTCCCGCAAATAATTCATAACATCCCACGGGCAGTACACATCAATTTCTCCCATATGATATCCATCGTACCATTCCTTCATCTGCTTTGCATACTGCACTGTCCCTGTATCTTCCAGGATTTTGTTGACCTCCTGCTGGGTAAATCCGAAATATTCATTGAATCCGGTATTTGCAATCGTATCTGTAACAAAGTTATTTGTCCCTGTAAAAATGCTCTCTTTTGCAATCTGCAAACAGCCTGTGATAACAGCAAATTTCAATGAAGTATTATCTTTTAATGCAGTACTCATCATACCTCTGATAATTTCCAGCATTTGCTGGTAATATCCTTTGCTGCTGGCTTTTGCTATAGGAACGTCATATTCATCTATAAGCAAAATCATCTGCTTATGGTAATAATTCTCGAGCAGACGCATAAGCAGACTAAGAGATCTGATAACCAAAATTTTGCTTCCCTCACCAGATTTCAGAAGTTTAAAGCGCTTACGATCTTCTTCATCAATTTCTTCGCTTTCCAGCAAAAAACTGTATTTCTGATACAAATCAGAGATGGTAAATACCAGCTGGTCATACGCACTTGCAAAATCAAGTCCATCTATATCTTTAAATGTCAAAAAAATAGTAGGCCACTTATTCAACCATTTTTCACAAAGCTCGTGATTTCTTGAAATTTCAAGCCCTTCGAATAATTTCTGACTCTCATTTCGAACATTAAAGAAATAGTAGAGCATGCTCATGCCCAATGTTTTCCCAAATCGTCTCGGTCTGGTAATCAATGTTACTTTCGCTGCACCATCGGTTAGGAGTTCAGATATGAAACCGCTTTTATCAATATAATAGTTATTATTCTCACGTATCTCTTTAAAATCAGAGATACCTACTGGAATATTAGGATTTCCCATATGCCCTTCCTTCCTAAACAGATATTTTTTATATAAACATGATAACACAGCAGTATAGTTTCAGCAAATAAAAAAACGATAACCAAATGGTTACCGTCTCATTTACTGTACCTTCAAAACTACATACATGTTACATCCTAATGGAATCATTTTACCTCTGCGTGAGTCTGGCAGCCACTTTATAACTGCCTTTCTCATTTCTTGGTCAAGCCCTCACCCTATTAGTAACAGTCAGCTCCGTGCATTACTGCACTTCCACCCCTGCCCTATCTACCTCGTCGTCTTCAAGGGGGTTTACTTCTTTCGAATGGGACATCTCATCTTGAG